>JANYIT010000252.1 GCA_025358725.1 Chamaesiphon sp. GL140_3_metabinner_129_sub | reverse complement strand
TAGTGCAGTTTGGCTCATTCATCCAGCCGATTAATATGATGCTATCAATTCCCTTAGAACTAGCGGGGGTTTTTGGTGCTTTATTATTAGCCAGACAAACATTTTCGACAGTTTCAATTTTAGGGATTATTATCCTATCAGGAATTGATGTCGCTGGAGCGATTTTACTCATCGATTTAATTCTAACCAAACGAAAGAGTATGCCTAGAGATGCTGCGATTCGGTTAGCAGCACCGATCCGACTCAAACCTATTCTGATGACGGTAATTATTACCTTAGTTGTAATTATTCGATTGGCATTTTTCCCCGATACTGGCATGGATGCTTATTCCCCGATCGCTACTGTGATTCTGGGTGGGTTGAGTATCTCTACATTGCTGACACTGATTGTGATTCCGGTGATGCACTCGGTAGTGGATGATGGTACTCAATCACTTACTCGGTTGTGGAAGAAGCCGCGACCTAAAAAACAGGGGTAATTGCAATTCTTCACTTGCAAAATTAGTTATAAAATAAACTCTGAACGCTTATGAATATTTATTCTCGACTAATTTTCCCGACGTTAATCGATCGAGTGATGTCTGGGGAGAATTTTGCCAACTATCGACGGATAGTCCTTGCTAATGCAGTAGGATCGGTATTAGAGATTGGCTTTGGTACTGGTTTGAATTTGGCTTATTATCCGCCAAATAGAGTAGAGAAAATTACCACTGTCGATGTCAATCCAGGCATGAATAAACTCGCTCAAAAACGGATTGCAGCTAGTTCGATCGAGGTAGACTTTCAGGTGCTAAATGGCGAAAAATTACTGATGCCAGATGATACATTCGATACGGTAGTTAGTACTTGGACACTGTGCAGTATCAAACAGGTAGAAACAGCGATCGCCGAAATTCATCGCGTCCTAGAACCAGGTGGTAAATTCCTATTTATCGAACATGGATTGAGCAATGAACCAAATATCCAAACTTGGCAACACCGTATCACTCCCATTCAAAAAATAATCGGTGATGGTTGTCATCTCGATCGTCCGATCCGTCTACTAATTGCTAAACAGTTTAATAATTTATATGTTCGAGAATTTTACAGCCCTAATACACCTAAGATTGGCGGATATTTTTATCAGGGAATTGCAATTAAGTAAATGCTAAATTACCAAAACCTAGTCAGATTGACTAGGAATATTCGTGATTAATTACCTTAAATTATTGATTAAAATTAAAACGACCATCAACTTTTTCACTACCAATTGTGGCAGTAATTTTTACTTGATATTGACCTGTGGCTTTTTCAGCTAGTGCGGCTGCATAATGTTTGCCACTGGCATCATAGCTAAGTGGAATAGTCTTCTGCTTGCCATCTGGCGATTGGATATCAGCAGTTACTTTAGCAGTAGCAATAGCCTCATGAGTATCACCTTTTTGGAGGTAGAAATCTAAGTGTGTACCGCCACCTTCTTTTTCTGGAACTAGTTCTAAGTGATACTTCCCTGACTCGACGACTTGACCACCTTTGCTTTTACCGTCTCCACTGCTTTCAGCTTTAGCTGTAGTCGCTGTTGGGGGCGTAGTTGCGGCTGGGGATGCAGTTTCGGCTGAAGGTGTAGCAGCGGGGCTAGCTGAATCGCTAGTTTTTGCCTCTTTGCTACAGGCTCCCAGCAATAATAATCCAGCACTAGCTAAAACAATAATTCCTGAAGTTAATGGTTTCATTTTTGCACTCCTAATTAGATATTTTACTGAGGGAAATAGGCTCAACTGGAAAAGACCTGTCTTATTTACAGTGTTGCCATAAAGATAATATACAGGTATTTATGTCCATATATCTAGCTCTATACTATTAAAATTAACGTGTTGGGAAATAGGCTTCTCCAATATAATTGGTTGACCCATCTACAGTTTTGCCATAGACGTAATATACAGATAATTGTGTTATCATATTACGTCTGACACCATTAAACTCGATCCGCAATTTACGATCGGGAGCGATCGGTTGGCTAAAGTTAATTAGTAGCCACTGACCTTGGCGAGAAATGGGGGCACAGATCGTTCGATTTTCATCGGTGATTTCAATTTTACTATCTTGAAACTCAAAATTTTGAGGAATGTCAAACCATAACTGTGTTAATGCTTGACTGCTGCGGGGGACATGAACTTGAATAGTCTGGCGACTGATTGCCCACTTATTGCTAGGAAACTCAAATTTACTATCTATATGGGGTGAAGTGCTATCGCCACTATTAGCACTTGCATGGCTGCCAATATTAACGGCTGTAGTTACTAGACCCCAAGTAGCGATAAATAGCCATATTTTTTTCATTGATTTAAACTCTCTTACCTCTCTATATATCAATCATAAAGATCCAAGATGAAATCCAGATGAAATTAATAGCATTAGCTACTATTTAATTCAAGAGCGTCAAGCATCACTCTCGTCGCCATGTGAGAACGATCGTGAATATAATTAATGTCAGGATTAGGTATCGATCGAGCTAAAACTCTGATTCTGTCGTTGCGAGTTGCACTTTCCAGACATCTTCTCAAAGTTAGTCCATTACTTTTATATATTACTAATAATTCAAACGATCTAAGGACGCTCTAATTGACAAGTAGATAGATCGAGATCGAACACCCCGCGCCGATCGAAACAGGTAGGAATTCGATCTACTAATTGACCGTAATTTTCCTGTGAAAAAGTTTGCGCTAATTTATTCCTGACAACCTCACAGGGACGGTTAAGACTGCATTGAGGTTGCTTGGCAGCACTATCATCTACTCCTGTATTTATAATGCCGATTACTCGATTTGTTTTGAGTGAAATCATCGGCGAACCAGACATCCCGCCGACAATACTGCACCGATTACGGATCGATCTTTGCCAGTTATAGATATCTTCCTTAACATTAGCTATTTTCCCCATCTTACAGGTAGTTGAATGGAGGAACTTTCGTTGGTCTTTAACACCTTGAGTCGGGATTCCTACGACGATTATGGGTGCGCCTACAGTGGGAGGAGCGAACGCAATTTGGAGGGGGGTGATGCCCGCTTTAGATAATTCTCGTTGAGTTATGCTTAATTCAAGGATGGCGAGATCGTTATTTTTCATCGTGCCATAAACCATCCGTTTGACGGGAATGCTCAACCGAGCGGGTTTAAAGTCATGGAAGTAGTTGACAATAAATTGAGTTTTAGTCGATCGATTAACGAGTATCTCCCGCTTTTTAGGTGATTTGTTAAAGCTACCCTGACAGTGACCGTTGGTGAGAACGTATGCAGGCGCATTGAGATTGGCTCCCATCGAGATAAAAAACCCCGTACAAATACCTTCGCCGCGCTCGGCATCAGTCATACCTACCCCATTATATTTACGACCTGTGGCTGTAGAGAGCATTCGCCAATTGACCCGATCGGAATTTACTTCGCGGTCGGGTACTTTACTGCCAGATCGATTAAAAATTACGGCATTGGCAGGATCGCCTAGTAAATTTCCACATCCAGAGATCGTCAGTAATAACGGTGTAAAGATACTCAAGCCCATTCTTAACGACAGTTTAAAACGAATGAGTAGATAGTTAGTTGGGATCTGGAACTGCATTGGTAACATGGCTTACTAATCTCAAAATTTCGATCTGAATATCCAAGCGATCGCGTCTGCATATTTCGCTCTCCACGAAGATCGATCTGACAGATGGAAATAGCCTCTACCTAAAAAACTGTATTGCCTATTTAGAGAGATGCCATAGGCAAAGTATTCAGACGATCGTGCTAGACCATTTCGGTATAGACTATCGAAATCGATTCGCAACTTTGTATCGGGAGGGATCGATCGAGAGAAGTTAATGTCTAGCCACCGATATTGACTAGAAATTAGGGTAGAAATAGTTAGTTTGTGTAGCGGTGGCTGTGCATAATTCCGATCGGTAATTTGAATTTCGGCAGTTTGGTACTCAAAATTTTTAGGAACGTAAATCCACAATTTGATTAAATCTTGATTATGGCAGGGCACATGAATCTGAATAGTCTGACGAACTTTCGTCCATCTAGTTTTAGGAAGCTCAACTTGGCTATCTAAATGAGGTGAAGTTCGATCGTCATTGTTAGCATTTGTATAATTACCAAGATTGAAGGATGTGGTAGATCGACATAGAGAAGCGATAAATCGTAATATTTCGGTCATTACTTTTAACTCTCTTTCCTCTTTAGGTACAGATTATAAACAGCCAAGATGAAATTCAGATGAAATCCATCGCATTATCTACTTTTTTTAATTAGCGATCGCAAGTTGATGGGCGAATTTGTTAATCCTACTTGACTCAAGGTACTTGCCTATGCAGTCGCAACAATCACTGTCGGGTTGAATGGCTGGTTATTAATCCCGACATTCTCAGGATGGTTACACCTGGGCTGATGAAATTTTGGTGAGAGTTTAAGATAGTCCAGAATTTGATAACTGTGCTGAAATCGAGTTGTACAAGTCGATCGCCTGACTATCTGCCAAACTATAGTACACATTTCGCCCTTCCTTGCGGTAATTGACCATTCGCATCGATTTTAATACTCGCAATTGGTGAGACACTGCCGATTCGCTCATTTTTAAACCCGCAGCCAGATCGCAAACACACAATTCTTGGTGGGTACCTGAGTATCTTCGTTCACGGAGTGTCTGCAAGGCAGAATCGATTTATTTGAATATTCCTGCTCGGTCATGAAAAGTTTGGCTGAAGACGAACTGCTATGTAAATTATAGTGGCAGGAATGAGAATCGTTCTATATCTGAACATACTTTCAGGTATTCTGGTTTCGACTTATAATTTAAGATATTAGTTTGACATTCACCACAACAGATATGACTCAATTACCCGCGCTCAAAACCCAACGGCTGCAAGTTGGTGGAATGGACTGCACGAGCTGTGCGATGAAGATTGAAGGTGCGGTAGAAAAGCTAGCAGGGGTAGCTGAGATATCTGTGGTGGTGGCAACTGGGAGGATGATTGTCACTTACGATCCAGCACGGGTAAGTGAAGCAGCTATTCAAGAGCGGGTGACGGCGTTAGGTTATACCATCAGCACAGAGAAGTCTAAGTCTCCAGCTAAACAGAGCAGTCACGATCATAGTAGTCATGACCATAGCAGTCATGACCATAGTAATCACGACCATAGCAGCCACAACCATAGTAGCCACAACCATAGCAGTCACAACCATAGCAGCCATGATGATGGTGACGAAGACGACGGACATAATCATTGTGGGGGAGAGGTTAACTTAAAGCGTGAAGGTTTATTAGTTGGGGTTGTAATTACGCTATTTGTAATAGGTTCTGTCTTTGAGAAACAATTAAACGCAACACCATATTCGATCGGATCGTATTTAGTATTTATTCCAGCTTACTTATTGAGTGGCTGGACGGTATTAACTACGGCAGGACGGAATATTTTACGCGGACAGGTATTTGATGAAAATTTCCTGATGACGATCGCTACAGTCGGTGCGCTCGCGATTAAACAGCTACCTGAAGCTGTGGGCGTAATGTTATTCTTTAAAATCGGTGAATTGTTTCAGGAATTAGCCGTGAGTAAGTCGCGGCGATCGATTTCGGCACTACTTGAAATTCGTCCCGATGCTGCCAATCTGAAAACGGCGAATGGGATTGAAGTCGTTTCACCAGAACGGGTAAAAGTAGGCGATACAATTATCATCAAGCCAGGGGAGAAGGTGCCCCTTGATGGTCAAATTATCCAAGGTAACTCTCAAGTCGATACATCGGCATTAACGGGCGAATCAGTCCCGCGCACGGTAAATGTGGGCGAGACTGTATTAGCTGGAACCATCAATCAAACTGGATTATTAACTGTCACCGTTACCAAATTATTTGGAGAATCATCGATTTCACGGATTCTCGATCTGGTAGAAAATGCCAGTAGTAAGAAAGCCGAAACCGAGAAATTTATCACTAAATTTGCCCGTCGCTATACGCCGATTGTGGTAATTTCATCGCTACTAGTAGCCTTAATTCCACCGCTGGTAATTCCAGGTGCAACTCACGCTGAATGGGTGTATCGCTCTCTGGTGCTGTTAGTAATTTCTTGTCCGTGTGGACTGGTGATTAGTATTCCGCTCGGTTATTTTGGGGGCATTGGTGGAGCGGCTAAACGCGGTATTTTGGTGAAAGGATCGACTTTTTTAGATACTTTGTCAGGAGTTAAAGCGATCGCGTTTGATAAGACAGGGACATTAACTAAGGGCGTATTTAAAGTTACGGAAATTGTCCCCTACAATGGTTTTAAACAAGATGACTTGCTACGCATTGCAGCCGAGGCGGAAGCAAATTCTAACCATCCGATCGCTAAATCAATTCGCGTAGCTTATAATCGATTGATTGATGAATCGACTATCTCCAATTACATTGAAATTGCCGCTCATGGGATTCAGGCGACGATTGAAGGAAAGCTAGTATTAGCAGGTAACATCGATTAATGCACCGTGAAAACATCGCTCATGATACCTGTCATGTTGAGGGTACTGTTGTGCATTTGGCAGTAGATGAGATCTATGCTGGGTACATCATTATTGCTGATGAGATTAAGGAAGATGCGGTTCAAGCAATTCGCGATCTCAAAGCCGCAGGTGTCGAGCGGATTGTGATGCTCACGGGGGATTCCCAGGCTGTAGCAGCACGAATCGCGAAAACTTTGGGAGTAGATACTTTTGCAGCAGAACTACTGCCAGAAGACAAGGTGGCAGCAATTGAGCAACTGCTCGGAGAATTTCACAAAAAAGGTAAGGTGGCTTTTGTTGGCGATGGAATTAATGACGCGCCTGTAATTGCCAGAGCCGATGTGGGGATTGCGATGGGTGGATTGGGTTCGGATGCGGCAATTGAAACTGCGGATGTCGTGTTGATGACGGATCATCCTTCCAAGGTAGCCGAAGCAATTCAGGTGGGCAAAAAGACTCATGCGATCGTGTTGCAGAATATTATCTTTGCTTTAACTATTAAAACTATTTTCATCGGACTTGGTTTGATGGGATTAGCCACGATGTGGGAAGCCGTATTTGCTGATGTTGGCGTGGCGTTGGTGGCAATTTTTAATGCGACTAGAGTTTTGAAATAATCGCCCAGTACCTTGGATTGCCTTTTTACCGATCGCGGGTGCCCTTTGAAGCACAGATAGTGAAGATCGGCATTGCTGAATTTAGGGATGATTTACCCGATCGGTGTTAGGTTAATTAAGGGAATCTCAAGCGATCGCATCTCTAGTGAGTGCTTGCCTAATTTAATTTAT
>JANYIT010000212.1 GCA_025358725.1 Chamaesiphon sp. GL140_3_metabinner_129_sub | reverse complement strand
TGTCTGTGTACCGATCGATCGCACCTTGACTATCCCCTGTCCTTGCACCACCAACGTTCCAGAATACACAAATGGTAATTCGAGCTGGACAACGCCAGCGGATTGCGGGGCGAGAAGTGGTGCGGGACGATATCTTAATGTTAGCAGAAGGGGACAGAGTTCCTGCGGATGCGATCGTTTTATCTTGCACCAATCTTTCCACCGATGAATCATTATTAACTGGGGAATCTTTACCAGTTCGTAAAATCGCCGCTGTGGGTAACGTCGAAATGGCGCATCCTGGGGGTGATGAATTACCATTTGTGTATTCTGGAACGTTGGTGGTGCAAGGACAGGGGATAGTCAAGGTGCGATCGATCGGTACACAGACAGAGATGGGCAAAATCGGCAACGCTTTACAAAAAGTGCAGCCAGAAGTGACTCCCTTGCAACGAGAAATGAATCGGTTAGTGAGTCGCTTATTTGGGATTGCGCTAGCATTATGTGTGGCAATTGTCATAATTTATGGAGCGACTACCGGAGATTGGCTCAAAGGAGTCCTCGCTGGAATTACGCTGGCGATGGCAATTTTACCGAATGAATTTCCCGTTGTCGTGACGATCTTTCTCGCCTTGGGAGCTTGGCGGATTTCGCAGCATCATGTTTTGGCACGTCGTACTTCTGCTGTTGAAACCGTTGGTTCGGCGACTGTTTTATGTGTAGATAAAACGGGGACGCTGACCCTAAATCAGATGGCTGTGCAGCAGTTACTCGCCTACAACGATGCCGAAAATTCTCAGCCTTACGATTTAGCATTACATTCATCAGTGCCACTGCCTGAAGCCGTTCATCCATTAGTTGAGTTCTGTATTTTAGCAAGTCAACGCGATCCATTCGATCCGATGGAGAAGGCGTTTAAGGAATTGGGAAATCGATCTTTGGCAAATACCGAACATTTGCACAACGATTGGATGCTGTTAAAGGCATACCCACTCTCACCGGAGTTGCTGGCGATGTCTCAAGTTTGGCAGTCAGCCGATCGGAAACAGTATGAAATTGCTACCAAAGGCGCACCAGAAGCGATCGCGGATCTCTGTCATTTTACGCCCGAACAGCAGCAACTTCTGGCAACCCAAGTTAGTGAAATGGCGGCTCAAGGATTGCGGGTATTAGGTGTTGCAAAAGCGTCTTTGTTGGATGCACCACCGCCATTTTTACCACCGCATCCATCAATTAATATCGAGCATTTACCAGCGCAACAACACGATTTCCCCTTTCAATTTCTTGGCTTAGTTGGACTATCCGATCCCGTGCGTTCGACTGTGGCGGCGGCGGTGCAAGAATGTTATACGGCTGGGATTCGAGTGGTAATGATTACGGGAGATTATCCCGAAACGGCTCGGAGTATTGCCCGTCAGGTGGGATTGACACAAACGGGCGAGATTATTACTGGTGCTGAATTGGAGCGAATGAGTGAAACCGAACTTCAGCAGCGGATTGAGAATACAAATATCTTTGCCCGCGCCGTTCCCGAACAAAAATTACGCATCGTCAATGCCCTCAAGGATAAGGGTGAAGTCGTCGCAATGACGGGTGATGGTGTAAATGATGCGCCTGCTCTTAAAGCTGCCCAAATCGGGATTGCAATGGGGCAACGGGGGACAGATGTTGCGCGGGAATCGGCGGCATTGGTGTTGTTAGATGATGATTTTTCATCGATCGTGCAAGCGGTGAAATTAGGGCGACGAATTTTTGATAATCTCCGCAAGGCGATGTCTTATTTGCTGGCAATTCATATTCCAATTGCTGGGATATCTTTGATTCCAGTTTTATTTAAGTTGCCATTAGTATTACTGCCGATTCATGTTGCTTTCCTGCATCTAATTATCGATCCGGCTTGTTCGATCGTTTTAGAAGCGGAACCTGCTGAGGCAAATGTGATGCAACGTCCGCCCCGCAATCCTAAAGAACCACTATTTGGTAGAAAAACTGTGGGTTTAGCATTATTGCAAGGAAGCGGAATTTTAGTAATTATCCTGGCAATATTTATCATCGCCCTAAATCGCGGACAAGGCGAACTCGATGCGCGTGCGCTAACATTTACGACGTTAATTTTGGCGAATTTGGGATTGATTCTCAGCGAAAGTTCAACTTCTCACCTTAGTTTGAAAATATTGAAATCGCCGAATCTAACGCTATGGTGGACGATTGGCGGAGGAGTATTTTTTCTAGCGATTGTCCTGTATATTCCGTTCTTGCGAGACTTATTTAGTTTGTCCTTTTTACACTCGATCGATCGAGCTATTTGTTTGGCTGGCGGAGCAATTAGCTTGCTCTGGTTTGAACTATTAAAGCAAACTACAAAACGAGATTTTAGGTAGGTGAATATAGATATTTATACCTACTCTACAGCTACTAGTAACTACTAAAAATAAACAAGGTGAGCCGCAAGTGGAGCATCTTTTCAAGACAAGCGAATCAAGACAGGCGGGTTTTGCACCACTAGCGACACTCGCGGAGCGTATCCGTCAGGATGGTTTCAATTGTGCGGAATGTGAGTTTTGTGATTCGTGTTTCATCCACAAAAATAATGCAGTTAAATCGAAATAATTTTCTGAATTTTCTCATTCAATCAGAGCCAGGAAAACCAGCAATAGCGAATGGCTTACGTGCTGCATTGTCATTGGGAATCCCGATGTTAATTGGGCAATTAATTAACCACAGAGAAAGCGGATTATTTGTGGGTTTAATCGCTTATTTTATCAATTTAGCCAACGTTGCTGGCTCTTACCAGATTAAAGCTAGAGCAATGGCGATCGCCACTTTCGGCATCACTATCTCGGTATTTATCGGTACTTTAGTTGCTAGCATTCCGATCCTCGCTGTCATCCTGACATTTCTGTGGGGACTGGCTTCAGGGTTTGCATCGCTATATGGTAATACTGGTGCCAATGTCGGTTTGGTAGTTGGGACATCATTTATTTCAACGATCACTCTACCAGGCGATTTAGATGTAGCATTAATGCGATCGCTATTATGTCTAATTGCAGGTGGCTGGGCGACGTTACTTTCCCTAGTCATGTGGCCATTTAAACCTTACGATCTACTCAGAATTTCAGTAGCTGATTGTTTCAGTGCGCTGGCTGAATACCTGAAGGTATTGGAATCTGGAGTCCCCACAACTGAGAATATTTTAGAGATTAGAAAAACATTAGAAACAGCCCGCAATGTATTAGGTACCGCCCGGATTAGACAGTCAGCACAAAGTTGGATGGGCGAGCAATTATTGGTGCTAATTCAGGATGGAGATCGGTTACTCGGCTCGGTGATTGCGCTGACAGAATTACTCGAAACTCATTCTCACCAACAGCAATATCGATCGGTTCAGTACTTAATCGATGATGCTATCACCCAAATGTCGATCGTGTTTCGATCGATCGCCAGAGTGATATCGGGGAAGTCTGCCAGCATCGATTTGGGGAATCTCAGCCGGATCTCTGAGGCATTGAAAGAACGACAACAGTTGCTGATTGGTGCGCTCAAACAGGCAAACGCATTACGTGAAGCCGAATACACACAGCTCGTTGCTTTGGGTAGCTTAGTCCGAACGATCGCAAAACCGATCGAGCAACTACAATATACGGTTCAGTCAGCTAAATCGCTACTAGAACCCAGCAACACCAGTCAACGTCAGGCAGAGCCACTACTTTTAATTAAAACCGAACAGCATTCGTTGTTAAGGTTAGTCACAGAAAACTTCACCTTAGAATCAGCAATCTTTCGCCACGCGCTCCGGCTTGGTGTCAGTCTCAGTTTAGGCGTAATTTTATACAGCATCACCAATTTACCAATGGGATATTGGGTCACTCTGACCACTATATTAGTCCTCAAACCGAATTTGGGCGTAACTTTTCAGCGGTTTTTTCAGCGGATTGGGGGGACGATTTTGGGTGCGGTGGTAGCCGCTGTGCTAATTTCGACGATCGCGAGTAAGCCGATTCTCGACATCATCATTGTGCTGACAGTGTTTTTTGGTGTTGCGCTAATTAGTTTCAACTATGGCTATTCGGTGGTGTTTTTATCGATATTTATCTTGCTGATTACCGATACTAGTAATTCTACAGGTTGGCAATTTGCTGAAGTTCGCGTGTTGAATACCTTAATTGGCGCGGGATTGGCATTCGGCAGTCATTACTTAATTTGGCCAAATTGGGAACGCGACAGGTTGCCCAGTCAACTCGCCATTGCCCTGAGAGAGTCCCAAACTTACTTTAATGATGTCATGGCTGTTTACCAGGGAACAGCGGCGGATGATGCGGCTATTATCGCTCAACGGCGACAAACTGGACTAGCAGTAGGCAATGCCCAAGCCTCATTTCAAGGATTGCTCCGCGAACCGAAAATGCACCCAGAATTAGTCGAACCAGTGATGACGCTGCTGGTATATATCGGACGTTTTACTAATGCGATCACAGTTTTGGCAGTACATCTCAAATATTTTCGTTCGACGGTGCCACTGCCCGAATTAGCAACCTTTGTGGATCAAATTTCCTTAGTGTTAGAGCAGTTAGCTGCTGCCGTCGAGCAGGAAATTGCGCCGCCCCCTTTGCCCGATCTAGACGAAATGCTGCGCAGAATTCAACCGCACTTACAAGCATTGCGAACAGCTCGTGTGAACGAATTGGAGATCGATAGAAGCAATACACCAACTCGTCAAGCAGTCATCGACTATAGTATTCTAGATTTAGAAATCGACCAAATTGTGCGGCGGTTGTCGGCGATGCACTCAGCGATAGTCCGGCTAAATTGACATTTAAACTTAATAGCGCGGTTGGCAATCTACAAAACTCAAAGCCTCTCGATCTAGAAAGCCTGAGATCGCCATTTCTAAAACCGCTTCGACTGGATAATCAATTTCTTTGGCGCGGCGTTCAAACGCCTCTCGAACGTGAGTCGGGAATGCTGCTAACATCATCCTTGCGGCAACTGGATTCAAATGCTCGATGCTGTCTGGTTCGGAATTTAACGATTTAACACTAGTGGAAGTCATGATTCATCTCTCATTGGTATCCGAATATTAAATGGGGGCTTACTCCAAACAAGAATAATTCCCTCTAAATCTGATGATAACGTTCGCCACTGCCGATAGTCGATGTCACAAATAGCGATTGCCACGTCGCGATGGTCGTAATCTGCTAGCCAAGACCAAGTAATAGCTTTATGTCCGCCGCGAAAACGTTCTTTGACATCCTGCGCCTTACCAACATAAAGCAATCCTGCGGAGCGATGACGAATCGCATAGATACCTGGTTTAGAAGTTAATCCTGCAAAATCTCGGCTAATTGGAACGCATTCGGAAAAGGGTAGTTGCACCAAAAAGTTTAAAATTTCACGAGCTTGGCTCTCAATCTCTGTCATCGTAGAATTTCTCAGTGTTACTCAATAAACAATTTGCTTGCATGTTGCTCAAAACCTTGTAGCCCTTCTGAAATCTTGATGACATAACGATTTTAACATTGCCCTACAGCTTTGGGTCTGGACAGAGCAGAACGGGGCGGGGATTGGTTTTGATTCCAGCGCAGGTTTTACCCTTCCCAACGGAGCTACCCGCTCTCCTGATGCCTCCTGGATTAAAGGAGAAACTCACGCTAGTCAGCACCCAATTGTGTCAAGGGACAAATACAACTATCTTGATCTAGCCACTGCGATCCTACTTGATGCAGGGCTAACATTACAGGTTGAATTTGACGACCTTTGGGGGTGAGGGAATATTCTACATGGGGTGGAATCTCGGCGTAAATATGGCGATCGATTAATCCTTGCGCTTCCAACTCGCGGAGGCGTTGGGTGAGGGTTTTGGTGCTAATCCCAGGGAGAGCCGCGAGTAATTGATGGGTACGCCGAGTGCCGCCGAATAGTTCGCGCAGCACCAAAATTGACCACTTATTGTCTAATAAGTCAACTACAAACTGAATCGGACATTTAATATCTAAACACTGCTCGGCTTCTGGCATCAGTTCCATTCACACTGGATCTTCCAGGTGCTCAATAACTATCGGTTCAAAATCTCAGGCTGAGTTAGACCACATAAACTGGTTCTAACGTCTTTTTGAGAGGTAAACCCAGGATTTCAATATTTCTTTAGAAATGGCTCAAGTCTGCTACTGATAACTATGCTTTACTTTCAGTAACTATCGGGCAGCCACGGTAACTGACTTGTGTTCGATCGAGTATTCATCAACAATTGGTGCATAGCCATCAATCTCGATCAATTCACACTATGGTCAGTTCAATTATTAAATCAGAGTCGGCTGTTCTTCCATCCGGCATTAAAGCACCCGTTCAAGAAACCCTATTAACGCCCAGGTTCTATACTACTGATTTCGATCGGATCGCGCAGATGGATCTGTCTGGACAGGAGGAAGAATTGGCGGCAATTATGGCAGAATTGCGAGCTGATTATAATCGACACCATTTTGTTCGCGATCGAGAGTTTGAGCAATCCTGGGCACATATTGATGGTGAAACCAGACTGGCATTTATTGATTTCCTAGAGCGTTCTTGTACTTCCGAATTTTCGGGCTTTCTATTATTTAAAGAACTCTCGCGCAAACTCAAGGATCGTCAGCCCTTATTAGCAGAAGCTTTTGGTTTATTGGCACGGGATGAAGCGCGTCATGCTGGTTTCTTGAATAAGGCGATGTCAGATTTTGGGTTGTCGCTGGATCTGAGTTATTTGACTAAAAATCGTACTTACACATTCTTTCCCCCAGAATGGGTAATTTATAGTGTGTTTTTGTCGGAGAAAATCGGCTACTGGCGATATATTTTGGTGTTTCGTCATCTCGAACAACATCCAGAACATCGCATCTATCCACTCTTTCGTTATTTCGATAATTGGTGCCAAGACGAAAATCGACATGGAGATTTTTTCAAGGTGTTATTGCGATCGCAGCCCCAACTTTGGAATGGTTGGCAAGCGAGATTGTGGGCACGTTTTTTCCTGTTGACGGTATTTGTTACTCATACCCTGACGGTGTTGGAACGCCCGACATTTTATAGCTCGATCGGTATCGATCCTCATGAATATAACAAGGAGGTAATTCATCATACTAATGAATCTGCTCGACGGGCATTTTCGAGTATTTTAGATACCCACCATCCAGCATTCTTTCCCCGTTTAGAGCAATGCGCGATCGCCAGTCAGAAATTAGTAGAAATCTCTAACAATCAGCAGTTTAAACCAATCCAATTTATCCAAAAATTACCTTGGATTGTGGTAATCGTCTGGCAAATGTTGCGACTTTACTTAGTCCCTGGCATCAATGCTGAAAATTCTAGGGCTGAAATTCACTAGGAGATATTGCTATGAGCAATCAAACAACCCGCCGTTGGGAAAGTACCCATCCCAGTATTTTAGATACCCATCATCCAGAATTCTTTGCCCGTTTGGATCAATGCGCGATCGCTAATCAAAAGTTCGTGGAAATCTCCAGCAGTCATCGTTCTATCGCAATTCAGCTTTGCCAGAAATTGCCCTTGATCACGGTGATTATGTGGCAGTTGTTACGCCTTTATTTACTAACAATTATTAACGCTGAAAATTTCAGATCTGAAATATATTAGGAGCTATTACTATGAGCAATCTATCGACTAGTTTACGTGAAGGTACGCAACAATCTCATACCGCCGCTGAAAATACGGCATTTATGAAATGTTTGATGAAAGGGATTGTCGAGCGCGAACCATTGCGTAAATTATTTGCCGATTTGTACTTTGTTTACGATGCCCTAGAAACAGCTTTGCGAAGTAATCTCGAACATCCCATGATCGGTGCTATTTATTTTTCAGAGTTAAATCGGGCGGAAAGTCTAGCTGAGGATCTCGCGTTTTATTATGGTGAAAATTGGCAGGAACAAATTACTGCTTCGCCCGCAGGAAGTGTGTATCGCGATCGATTACAAACCCTATCTGTAAACGATCCCGTGTTGCTAATTGCCCATGCTTATACACGCTACATGGGTGATTTATCTGGTGGGCAAAGCTTGAAAAAGGTGATTCGATCAGCGTTGGCTCTGACTGGGGCGCAAGGGACTAGTTTCTATGAATTTGACCAAATCGCTACCCCTGAAGCAAAACGGACGTTTAAGGAGGATTATCGCCAAGCTCTGGATGATTTATCGGTAGATGCTACGATGATCGATCGGATTGTTGCCGAAGCGAATACGGCGTTTCTATTCAATCGCGATCTGGTGCATGAACTGGAAGCCGATGTGAAGGCGGCAATTGGGGAACATACGTTTGATTTGCTGACGCGACAAGATCGGGTTGGTAGCACAGAGCGTCATCCTCATGGAGTCGATCGACAACCTGTCGCGAAATAAGTAATCTCACAGGTTGAAACAGTCTACTGGACTTAGAAGGCTCCCATACACAAGTTATTTGAGTTGCTGCGTAGATCTACCCACCCCGCCCTACGGGCACCCCTCCCAAGAGGGGATTTTCCACCCCAGCCCTCCCCTTGGAAAGGGGAGGGAGTCGGAAAGCCCCCCCCTTTATAAGCAGGGCTGATCTATTGAAGAAAGGAAAATAAACGATCAACATCATGAGCAAGAGACCTGATTCGGTTGGTAATAGAGGGAAAGCCCTCTTTCCGAAAGATATTCATCGCGATAGTCCGGAGAATACCAAAGTTAATCAAAGCATAACCGCCACATAAAGGAGACTCATCCTCTTTAAGCACAACATCTTTAACCCAATGAAGGCGATTCTCAACATGCCAATGCGCCCGAATTCGGCGGGAAAACTCAGCAGCATTTTCAGCGAGAGAACTAATATAAAACACTTTCTCCTCAAAAGGCTTCCGTTCGCGAAGACCAGTACGCTCTACCTTGATAATCCGTTGAACTCCGACCCAGACTGGATCAATCCCTTCCGTCGGTGTCAAAACACTAACACGTCGTTGGACTTGTCTACCATGACTAGAATCGGTGTGAATATCTGTATTCATCTCAACAGCCTGCTCAAATTGAGTGTTCAGTTCCTGATATAGATTAGGCTGATTACCTTTGACTGCAATCAGGTAGTCATTTCCGCTATCGACGATTTGCTGGACAGTTTTTTTTGAGTATGAAGTGCATCAAAAGTAAAACAGGCTCCATGTACATCGAGTACTTCTAACAAGGATTGAACAGTGGCAATTTCACTGGTAGCGAGATTGTGCATTGATTGTAAACCGACCACTACTCCTTGACTGACACTAACATCTGAAACCACACTAATAAAATCTTGGTAGGATTTATCATAGTCTCTGACACTAGCTTTGATACTTTTTCCATCGGTAGCAAGCTGTTCGCCTTCAGTCACTGTCAACGTTTCCGCAGCCCAATCATTAAAGGCTCTGGTCAATGAAACGAAATTAATCCGAATCATAATTCGCCGGAGGGTCGTAAATGATGGTAATCGCTTGTCCGGAAGTTCCATTAGCTCTAGTAAGGCACTCTGGTGTCTTTCTACAAAGCTTTCTAAGGCTCTGGATCCAGTGCATCCACTCATAATTCCCATAATTACCAAGAGCATTACTACCCACAATGGATAGTGTGGTTTAGTCCGATAATCAGCAACTTGTTGAAGGTGATGTATTAGACTCATCTGTCATACTCCCATTCAATACCTTTCTCCATTATCATTTTTCTCTCCCCGATAGATCACCCCTGCTCCCCAGAGGGGATTTACCTGCGTCGCCCTTCTTTCGCTAGTGCCAGAAAGTGCCAGAAATAAGTCGCTTGATCGCAATTCAACGGCGGCAAGAATACCCACGATCGGCTACAATTATTCATAGATATTTACAAAGTTTAGTAAATCTCGATCGAGACAATTAGAGTTCTAACTCCACAATTTATGAGCATTCCCATTCGTAACGTAGCCATCATCGCGCACGTAGACCACGGCAAAACCACCCTTGTTGATGCACTTTTGAAACAATCCGGTGTTTTCCGCGAAGGGGAGGAAGTGCCTATTTGTGTGATGGACTCCAACGATATCGAACGCGAACGTGGGATCACAATTTTATCTAAGAATACCGCAGTCAAGTACAAAGATACATTAATCAATATTATTGATACCCCTGGACACGCGGACTTCGGCGGCGAAGTCGAGCGGGTATTGGGGATGGTTGATGGCTGTATCCTGATTGTGGATGCCAATGAAGGCCCGATGCCCCAAACTCGGTTCGTACTCAAGAAAGCCCTGGAGAAGGGTTTACGCCCGATTGTGGTGGTCAATAAGATCGATCGAGAGCTAGCTTCACCCCATGTAGCAGTGGATAAAGTGCTAGACTTATTCCTCGAACTCGGTGCGGATGATGACCAATGCGATTTCCCTCACCTGTTTGCTTCTGGGATGGCTGGCTATGCTCAGAACGATATGGAAACCAAAGGTACTGACATGGTACCGATGTTTGAGGCGATCTTACGGCATGTTCCACCTCCTGTTGGAGATGCTGACAAGCCGTTACAATTGCAAGTTACTACCCTAGATTATTCCGATTATCTGGGACGGATTGTGATTGGTAAGATTCATAACGGCACCATTACGATGGGTCAACAAGCCGCTTTGATCAAAGAAGATGGTTCGATCGTCAAAACTCGCATCACCAAACTCTTAGGCTTCGATGGCTTGAAGCGGGTCGAAATTCCGAGCGCGACTGCTGGTAATATCGTGGCGGTAACTGGTTTTGCTGATGCCAACATCGGTGAAACGATCACCTGTCCAACTGAGCCAATGGCTCTACCCATGATCAAGGTAGACGAACCTACTTTGCAAATGACTTTCTGCGTCAATGATTCACCATTTGCTGGTACAGAAGGTAAGAGCGTTACCTCCCGTCAAGTTCGCGACAGACTCTTCCGCGAATTAGAAACTAACGTTGCGCTGCGCGTTGAAGAAACCGACGAAGCCGATAAATTCGCGGTAGCTGGGCGGGGAGAACTTCACCTTGGTATTCTGATTGAGAATATGCGCCGTGAAGGATTTGAATTCCAAGTCTCCCAGCCTCAAGTAATTTACCGCGAAGTTGGCGGTCAAAAATGCGAACCATTTGAATTGCTTGCATTAGATGTCCCCGAAGAAGCCGTAGGTAGTTGTATCGAACGTCTTGGTCAGCGCAAGGGCGAAATGCAGGATATGGTAGTAGGAGCAAACGGACGTTCTAACCTCGAATTCGTCGTTCCTGCACGCGGTTTGATTGGTTTCCGTGGTGAATTCATGCGGATGACTCGCGGTGCGGGGATTATGAATCACAGTTTCCTCGAATATCGTCCTGCTTGTGGCGATATCTCCGCTCGTCGGAATGGGGTACTGATTTCCTTTGAGGAAGGTACTGCTACTGACTACGCCCTGATGGGTGCAGAAGATCGCGGTACATTCTTTATCAA
>JANYIT010000177.1 GCA_025358725.1 Chamaesiphon sp. GL140_3_metabinner_129_sub | reverse complement strand
CCCCTCAACTTTGGCGAGTTCTCCCCGATCTAAACTCAGTGATGGGATCACCAAAATATCGCTATCGCTGTCAACCTGAGCATCTAAACTATGCCATTGACTTGACAATCGCGACTGCAATTGCTGAAATTCATCATGTTTCGATCGAGACTCATCACAATCCTGCATCAGGATAGATCTCCGGTTGGCTAATTTCAACTTTCAACTTTCAACTTTCAACTAACTAAACCTTCCCAAATCGCCGATGGCGTTGTTGGTAGTTGAGCAGTGCTTGATGAAATGCCCGCCTATCGAAATCTGGCCATAATGTATCGGTGACATAGAATTCGGCATATGCCAATTGCCACAATAAAAAGTTACTAATCCGCATCTCACCACTCGTCCGAATCAGTAAATCTGGATCGGGCAAATCGGCAGTATGTAAATGTTGTGAGAGCATACTCTCATCGATATCAGTGGATTTAATTAATCCCTGCTGAACTTGATTGGCAATCGTCTGACAAGCTCGGACAATTTCTTGTCTACCGCCATAATTAATCGCGACTGTAAATCGGACACCATGATTAGATTGGGTTGCAGTTCTGGCTCGATCGATCGCACTATAGAGCGACGAAGGTACATTATCCAAGTTACCAACAACTGCTAATTTCACTTCCTCGGCGATCATTTCCTTCAGTTCCGCCTGAAATAGATTTTCAAATAGTGTCATCAGAAAATCAACTTCTTCGATCGATCTGCCCCAATTTTCAGTCGAAAAGGCATAGACAGTTAGAGCCGAAATTCCCCAATCTTTGCAGCAACGCAGGAGATCTCTGAGCGCATCAGCACCACGTCGATGTCCCATAATCCGGGGAAATCCTCGCTGTTTTGCCCATCTGCCATTCCCATCCATAATCACCGCTACGTGTTGAGGTAGCCGAGTGCCATCTAAATCGGCAGGTAGTTCGATGAGACTGGTTGTTTTGGGAGTCATCTGAGGAATTAATGGATTATGAATTGTCAGTGGTGGTGAATTCATTCTTCATTTACTTTTCGGCAATCGGAGCAAACGGCGAAATATCATCATACCGCGAGAACTAAACTTGCGCCCCAAGCTCCGTAAACTGGGAGCAACTGATTCGCGTTCGCCAATCGGGGCAAACTTGATTTCTAATAACTCTTTCAGTTTACTGCTAGTCAGGGGTCGATCGAGTACACCCGATTCGGCTAGCGAAATTGAACCTGTTTCTTCTGAGACGACGATACAAACGCAATTGTTCGTGCGTTCGGTAATTCCCATCGCGGCTCGGTGTCGAGTACCTAGCTGTCTAGAAGCAGTCCGATCTGACAGTGGTAAGATCACTCCGGCTGCCACGACTCGATCGCCGCGAATAAATACAGCCCCGTCATGCAGTAAAGTTGTATTTTGGAAAATTGTCTGGATTAATTCCTTCGATAACTCAGCATCTAATTTTACGCCTGGGACGGCAAAATCTCGCTCATCCATCATCTCATTTGTTTCCAGGATCATCAATGCCCCAATCCGTTGTTGCGACAACTCTTTGACGGCATCGACAATTCGATCGATCGTTCGATCGGCAGTATCGCTGAGATGTCGGGTTGTCCGCAGCGAAGGCACGAGATTCCCCCGCCCCAATTGCTCCAGAAAGCGGCGAAATTCTGACTGGAACACCACCGACATCGCCAGCGCAGCCCCGACTACCAATTTGTCCAGGACAAAGTTCAGCAGCCGAAATTGAAGCCGCTCGCTGACTGCTGCGGCAACCATCAACACAATTAGCCCTCGCACCATCCAGAGCGTGCGGCGATCTCTGACCGCCAATAGCACCAGAAAGGTGAGGGCAATTACTAATCCTAGGTCTAGACTTTGGCGTAACCAGGATTCTGTAAACTGGGAAACCCCAAGACCCAAAGTCATTGGCAACTAATCATCCACTACAACCAATCCCTAGATTCTATGCCACATTGGAGTCGATCGACAATCATTTCTGGGTATTTTTATTGGGACAACTCTCTTTAGTCTCTAGCGGAGATCCTTGCTGATCCCCTAGAATGGCTGTGTTATCATGATAATTAGCTCTTCACTACAATTCGGTACAAACATTAACTAAATAGCAAGATTTCGCAATTTCACTAAAAATTGCGTGGTTAAACTGTGCTGGGATTGTGTGTTGTCAATAATTTTCCTGTACCAGATCGCACATCGTAAATAGCTCACCAGAGAATTTCACTCAAGATTCGCTCGTGGCGAGAGTACTTCTACAACCGTAGTTAAGCGTTGGTGGAGCATCTCCGCCGCATTAACAGCACAAGTATGCTCACGAGAGTTGGTTAGTGCCAGATTTTTTGCCTAAATTTTAGATTCACCTTTACATATGACTAGCGGCTATATACTGATCGGGGCAATTTTAATTTTGGGGGGTCTTATTGCCGTGTCTGGGGATCGGATTGGTACACGGGTGGGTAAGGCGAGATTATCCCTATTTAAACTACGTCCGCGTCAAACGGCTACATTGGTGACGATCGTTACGGGCACACTGATCTCAGCCTCCGTACTAACACTGATTTTTGGAGCCAGTGAGCAACTCCGTACGGGGGTGTTCGATCTCCAAAAAATTCAGCGCAAACTCTCTGATACCAAGGAAAATCTCGCTCGTGCGTTGGAGCAAAAAGATCAAGTACAGCGAGAGCTAGAAATTGCTCACAATCAGCAATCAGAGGCTAAGAATTTGCTGTCGGGAATTAATAAATCGCTGAAAGATGAAGTACTCAAACAATCGATTGCCGCGCAGAACTTCAAAAATACTCAACAGCAACTCCAGTCTGTCTCTAGTGAACGCAATAGCCTTGTTTTAGAAGTGACGGAAATCACCCGCCAACGTAGTGATTTGAGAGCACAGCAGCAGACAATCTCCAAGCAGACACAAGACCTTCAGGAACGAGTCAATGACATCGAAACTGAGATTGTGCCGCTCCAGCAGCAACTTGCTAGTACTAGCAGCAGACGCTCTCAACTCCAACAGCGACTTAACACAATTACCGCCTTGCCGAATTTTGCACGTCAAACTCAACGCCTCCAAACATATGAGAATACGGTCAAAAAAGTAGGGCGAGATTTGGAACAAAAGACTACGAGATTGACAAATATGGAGACACAACTGCAAACACAACAGGCAGAACTCTTGAACTTGGCAATTGAGATCGAGCAACTCGATCGAAAACTAGCAGTTCGTCAAGCTCAACTCAAAGAAAAGGACAAGCAACATCAACAGCTAGAGCGAGAATTTCAAACTCGGGCGATGCAATTAAAGTTGAGAGATAAGCAGCTCAAAAAAGTAGAATTGCAGATTAAAACTAATCGCCAAGGCTTGGCTTCACTGGAAAAAGAAGTTAATAATATTGAACAAGAATATCAGAAGATTCGTCAAGGTAATATTGGAATTCTCCGCAATCAAGTTTTAGCAAGTACTATTCTCAAAGTGAGTAGTACGGAGACTGCGACTAAAGCCATTAACAGCTTGTTGCTCCAAGCTAATCTGAATGCCCTTCAAGCCACTCATCCTGATGATTTTGATAGTAAGCGACAGGTGATCGAAATCGCACCCAATCAATTGATCCAACTCAAGCAACAGGTTGCCGATCGCCGTGATTATGTGGTTCGGGTTTTTTCAACAGGTAATTATGTAATTGGCGATCGCAATATTCAAGTCTTTATTGATGCTACGCCCAATCAAAAACTATTCGATCGAGATGCCAAAGTTGCCGAAGTAAGTATCGATCCAATGACGATGAATGAAGAACAGATTCGGCAACAATTAAATATTCTCTTGGTGACATCTCAACTCCGTGCTAGACGAGCAGGAATTTTGGACGATCGACCACAAATCGGCGATGGACAATTGACCACATATGTCCAATTTTTGGAACAGGTTAAAAAACAAAAATACCCGATCTTCATCAGAACGATTGTCGATCGGGATACTTATACATTAGGACCGCTAGTAATTAAACTCCAGGCAATCTCTGGCAGCAAGGTATTATTTAGTACCTACTCAAATGCCGCAATCAATTCATCTAGTGTACATTGATACACTGACATCATCTGCTTGAGTTGCGAGGGAACTAATTTAGGTTGGGATCGTTTTTGCTCCCAATCATTAATCATTCTCACACTTAATCCCAATTGGGCAGCGAGCTGCACTTTAGTTAATCCAGCTACTTCCCGCAGGTGTATTGGGGTTACATTACGATGAATAGTTGCTGGTCGAAACTGATATTGGGGTTGAATTTTTTCTGGCTTTGAAATATATACTTTTGCTATTCTCTGTCCATTATTATACTGTCTGACAGCTACTTTTCGGCTAGCTGTCAGAATTTTCAGACAAATTTGAAGCATCGAAATTGGACGGTTTAAAGTATCAGCTAATTCCTTAATTGTTAAACCATCAGGGTGACTATGAATCAACTCCAAGAGTCGATCGGTAGTAGTTGAACTCGGAAAATCGGGGGTTATTTCGATAATTGCCAAAGTTAAGGTTTCCTAACTCGTCGAATAATAGCTTATCACCTTTATTGAAAATTTAAGAATGTCACAAATACTAGTTTTCTAGAGATAGCTCTGCTCTTTTTGAATTGTCGATGTCCGTTTTTCCACCCTTGACAATTATGGTTTATTCAGATATGGTCTACACAACTATCTCTAAATCACAATCAGAAACTATCTCAATTCACAGAGATGGCGATGATCGGTCACCATAAATTTTAGAATTTATGCCTCAATTTTGGATTGCAATTTTTTTCATTCTGTTAGCTATTGCCGAATTGTATCAGTCAATTAAGGATATCAATTTACCATTCCCAGTTTATTTAGTCTTGGGGACGGTGTTGGCTGTTGCTTCCAATTCTCACAGTAAATTTTCATTCAGTCACGATCGACAGACAACACTACCAGCGATTAATGAGCCAGATCCAGTCTTAGTTGCTGTGGAGACAAATATTTTAACAGCAATAGATCGTCACCATCTTGATGCCCCATAAGCGATGATCAGCTCTTCCAATCTTTAGGATCATCTAGATAAAACTTAGCAATACCCAACGTGATATACAGACGAAGATAATTTGCACTGACATCTTAGCGATCTGATTGTGGTAAATAATTTATAGCTATTTTTTGAGCGAGCAGGCTCTCTATTTTGAAGATTGTTTCCGATTGAGTTTGAATTAATAGGTGTAAATCGGCGATCTCTTTCGCTCTGAGTGAATCTAGTTTTTCATGGAGTAATTCGATCTCCATTTCCGCTTTGAGATCGCAGTCCAAATCCTGTTGTGCTTTATCTCGATCGATTCCAGACTGTCGATTCTGACTCATCAAAATAAATGGAGTCGCATATGCAGCCTGAAAACTTAAGGCAAGATTGAGTAAAATAAATGGATATGGATCCCAGTGCGCAATCCAAGCAATAATATTCAGCACAATCCAAACTGTCAATAAGCAACTTTGAATGATGATAAACCGCCATGAGCCAACTATCTCGGTTACAAGATCAGCAATCTGCTCTCCGCGTGAAGAAGGCCGAAATATCGCAGATCTAGCAGGTTGGATCGATCGTAAATAGGCTAACCGTTCCAAATCTGCCGATGAAAGTTGAATTGGTTTAATAACTGGTTGAGATTCCATAAATATCAGCATTAGGTTCCATTTGCGGGTTGGGTTGCACATTTGTTAGCCCCAACAGCTTGCCGCCGATCACTCCAATTTCAGAAATTTTTCTAATGCGGCAACCATATTCGGTGGCCAGCGACGGGTATTTTTTACCCAATTTAGATCTTTGTAGCGACTGTCTAAACCAACTACAGCTACCCAATTACTCTCAGCTTCGCCTCGTTGGCCATTTTGCCATAGAGCCGCACTCAAAGCTGCTCGAACATCAGGAAAATCTCGATATTTTCTGACGATATTTTTCATATTACGGATAGCTTCAGAAATTTCTCCATTCTGATATAGTGCTAAGGCGTAATTAGCTCGTGCAAAAGCAAAATCAGGCGCAATTTCAGCAGCTTTGACATAATTTTTAATTGCTACGTTCCATTCACCCAATCCAGCATAAGCATTGCCTAAATTATTGTAGGCCATTGCATCTTGTGGATCTACAGATAGAATATATTGATAGTCAGAAATTGCTTCATGCCATTTTCCTAAACCTTCTAATGCTGTGCCGCGATTGAGATAAGCATCCGTACGTCCAGGTAATAACTCGATCGCTCGATTAAAATCGGCGATCGCTGCTGTTAATTTATTCTGACTGACACGAGAATTGCCGCGATTACTCCAAATTGCTGGATTCTGGGGAAATAGCTCGATTAATTGGGTCCAATACTTTTCGGCTGCCTCAAAGTTACCCTCATTGGTAGCTGTAAAAGCTTGGGTACGTAATTGATCCCCTCGTTGAAATTCTGTATCGGTAATATTATTCGGGACTGGCTGTGCTAGCCCAGAACTCATGGGAGTTAATGTAATTAATCCGATCGCCAAAATGCCCACTAACCAACGCCACACCATAAATTTTTAGCCTTGTATTTTCTTGTAGCTGCAACGGAATTAACGAGAAAGATGGATTGATCAGACATTGATTGGGTAATGAGTGTCTGATCATTTATCTGGTAGCTCTATCCCAAAACTTGCTCGATGCGTGGCACTGCTAATTGATGTTAGTGTAGTAGTAGCCAAGATTGAATGAGATCTGGACCGTGAACTTCGCCTGTGAGGGCAGCACGGAGACTTTGCATGACTAGACCTTTTTTGACACCCTGCTCTTTTGTCACTTGTTTAATCAGTTCCTGTGCCTCGATCGCGCCCAGCTCGGGGGTAGCTTTCAGAGCCGTCAGCAAACTGGTTAAAACTTCTTTTGCTCCAAGCTGAGTGACTTTGACGGTGGCTTCTTCATTGAGTGTCGCAGTTGCGGTAAAAAAGGTGCGACTGATTTCGACGCAGCCATCGAGCCGTTCCAGACTGGCACCGATGAGACTGGTAAGTTGAAGTAACCATGCGCGATCTGCGTCAGCATCTAATTCAAAACCAGCAGCTTGCCAATAGGGAATTAATTGTGGCAGTAATTCTGCGGCGGGCATTGCGTGGAGATACTGACTATTAATCCAGTTAAGTTTATCCCAATCAAATTTACCACCAGCTTTATTGACTCGATCGAAATCGAACTGTCCGGCGGCGACATCTAGGGTAAACAACTCCTGAGTATCGGGAGCTGACCAACCCAACAGTGTCATATAATTGACCAAGGCTGGGGCAAGATAGCCCATCTGCTGAAAATCATCGATCGAGGTTACGCCATCGCGTTTCGAGAGTTTCTTGCCTTCAGGACTCAAAATCAATGGAGTGTGGGCGAATTCTGGTACTTTGACACCCAAACCTTCATACAACAAGATTTGTTTAGCCGTATTGGCAATATGATCCTCACCCCGAATTACATGGGTAATTTGCATATCGATGTCATCGACAACTACCGCGAGATTATATAACGGTTGTCCCAACCCCTCGCCATCTGCGGCGCGGGCAATCACCATATCTCCACCGAGATCGGTACCTTTCCAGGTGACATGATCTCGGACTAAATCTAACCAAGTAATTTCGCGATCGTCTTCAATTTTAAACCTAATTACCGGACGACGACCTTCAGCGATAAATGCGGCTTCTTGTGCTGGGGTGAGATTGCGGTGACGGTTGTCATAGCGTGGAGCCTGATGATTGGCTTCCTGTAAAGCTCTGAGTGCGTCGAGTTCGGCGGTGCTAGTATAGCAACGATAGGCACTACCATTGTCTAATAAAGTTTGAATCGACTGACGATATAAATCCAGTCGTTGGGACTGAAATAATGGCCCTTCATCCCAATTTAACCCCAACCATTTCAATCCATCCAGGATATTTTGGGTGTATTCAGGTTTGGAGCGTTCTACGTCGGTATCTTCAATCCGCAGGATAAATTTCCCCCCATAGTGGTGGGCAAATAGCCAATTGAAGACAGCGGTACGGGCGGTACCAATATGTAAATTACCAGTAGGACTGGGAGCGATGCGAACTCTGACTGTCACGGCTAATTATTATCGATCGGTGCATCTTTGATTGTAAATGGCTTTTGCTTGTCGCGTCGCCTATTTATACGATCGCTTAAACGTCTCTTGTTGGAGATAAATCACCTTGGGAGTGAGTGGCGGTAATCTGTCAAAAGCGTTAAAGTCTGTATCATAGTTGAAATTGCGAATCGGAATACTGTAGTAACTAGCCCCAGGTGCTGCGGCAACATTTGCACCGCCACCAATATACACACCACTAAACTCTTGAGGTGTGCCTAGGCTCACAAATGAGCCAGTATAGTTGAAATTTTGACCGTTCCAATTTTCAACCATCCGCATATAGTTATTCAAGCCACCACTATATATTTTGGGGGTAGGCAATGAGCTGGTTCCGGTACTATTACCATTGCTTCTGTCTGTGTAAGAGAGAAAAGCCGCATTTACGGTAGTCGTGGATGCGTTGTGTGTGGTGGTGGCAACCCCGCAATTAACCATTCCATAACCAGTTGTCGGCGTAGGATTGGTATCAATGCAGTTATTCGATAACACTGTAATTGTGTCGCCAACTAGAGCTGATGGTTGTTTGGCAGCATTGCTGAGAAAATTATTATAGTCCCCTTGCACGTATAATGCTCGATCGGTAACGATGGTTAAAGGCGCGGGAAGATCCTCACCGCCACTGAAGGCAAAACCATAAGAACTTTTCTTTTTACCATCAGCATAGTTACGAAGCTTGTCTGCTGGATCGATCGTAATATCTACTGTACCATCACCATCTAGATCGTCACTGACAGTCGCATGAAAGACCAATCCACCCTCAGTAGTATCATCAGAACCTAGCCCCAGTTTTTGAAAACTGCCGATAGGAGCGGTAGATTGTGGAGCAGAGCGAACGAACAACAGATTGGCTGTATCGTAAGTAGAGCTAGAATTTCCAGCATTATATGCTGCGGTAGTTTGAGTGGTAGTTGCTGAATCGTTGGTGTTAAGATCATTATCTCGATCGACAGATAAGCCATCACGATTCCATACTGTTAAACTACCGATATTGGTTTGCAACATCCCAATCCACCGATTTTCACGTCGATCGAAATGACCTGAGAGCCAATTATAGTTAGTATTAGCCCCCGCACTATTAGTCGTGCCATTAGCTGTCGTCACCACCTGAATCGGTGCGGGGAGAAAACAACCGCCAACGGCAGCGGCAAGTGCTGCGGGTGATTGAGCCGGATTGAGAGCTGAGTTTAAACTAGTAGCAATGCTACTAATCCCAGCATTCGCCGGATCGCTCAGTGATAAGTTGAGTTGAGTTAAAGACACTGGAGTATTTTGGGCAGCAATCGCAACTTGCAAAGCACGTAATACTTTCCGTTCGCTCAGCACGCTGGGATTATGATTTGTCGTGACAGTCGGACAAAAGCGGGTGCGTTCTTCATTGCTCAACATCTTCACCATCACTGGTTGTGAGAGACTACGAAGTTGACCTTCATTTAACTGGGTGCAGTTAATCGTACCTTGACGACCAGTCGAAATATCAAATCCACTACAACTCCCACCAGTACCAGCCGTCTTAATCGCGGCAAAGTTAAATGGGACAGTACCCGCAGCCCGCGTGGGAAACATTTCTAGCCGCAAATCCGCTTTACCGTAGTACTCGCCAATTTCCCCATCTGGATCTCGCTTGCGGAGGAAGCCTGGTTGTGGAATTTGGAGCGAAGTCGCACCTGCTGCTCCATCCAGCACTTTGCGTTGAAAAGCAGTTATTTCCCCTGAAGTGAGGGGGTTGAAGCGACTGGCAAGATCGGTGGCGGGAAAAGGCTCGTATACATTGCTGGGATCTCCAGGGTTACTGGGATTTCCAGTCAGCAGCACTTGGGTAATGCCTGTATTAGTATTTGTCGATGCATCTATCCGATTGTAGATACTATTTGCCGCAGTTACTTGTCCGAGCAATCTGGTAGTTGCTGTACCAGTTGGGGTCGGTTGGATATACAAATTTGCATTGGTATGGACTCGTCCATTAATATCCATTTGGGAAGTGGAATTCATCTCCAAATCCCCGTTATAGAAAGCAGCAAACTGAAATAGTGGAATGTTCCGACTCTTGAACGTCATTTCCAATACTGTCGCTGCTCTAGCATCTAAATCCTCTGGCTGCTTACTCGTTGCCATGCTATAGATGGTGTATTTATACTCCTGAGCATTTAAGCCTGCATAGACTTGTCCGGCGGGGATTACCTGCACTTGCGGAATTTTGCGAACAGTGTCGATATAGGTGGTTCGATCGCTTACAAAAGTGTAGGCAGTATACTTAATATTCTTATTGTAATCAGTTGCCGCTAGAGATTTTCCATCGGCACCTTTACTCATACTGGCACCAGTCGATTGTCGATAGTTAAGCTCCAATCTCTGACAGGCAAAATCACCACTCCCATCATTAGTAGCATCGCTATCTACACAAGCTGCCATATTTTCAGCTCCAGCAATCCTACCCGCTATATAACCAGGGCTAACTCCATTAGGCGTAGCATAGTTAATAAATTTCTGACGGACTGCGTCCGATCTTTGGTTGAGTCCTGACTCCGCTGCATAGAAGGTACTATTACCTTCGGTATAGGCATTGGTAGCAGATCTACTAATATTGGTAACTGTCAGATAAGCAGCCAGAAGACTAAACATCATGACTGTGACGATCGATGTTAGCATCATGGCATAGCCACCCTCGCTAGACTCATTGCGAGCAAGCTTTTGCGCCCGCAGCATTAAATAAAGTAGGTGATAGGATGGGGCTGATTTTGACATGAGTGCTAGTCTGATATGACGATCTGACTTTTTTGATAAATTCACAATCTGGTCAGTGTGACTGTAAATTGATAAATGCTGCTGGCTATTGGTGTTAATATGCCCAAATAACTAGCTAAACCTATCTTTTTTAGCCAAATTGAATGCTGACAGCACGATCTTGACAAAAAATAGACATCCCCAAAGTTTGGGGATGTCTCACAGTACCAAGTTTTAGTTCGGTCTACTCCTTGATCTTTGTCAAATTCAGGGAGACTAATTGTTGATAAATATCTTCACGAATTGGTGCTTTGAGAGATCTACCCAACCGATTTTTTTTCTGTGCTAACTGCAAACAGCTCACCGTCTGACAAAGATAAGCAGAACGCCCCTGGATAAATCTATTGCCTAAATCGATGGTAATTTGATTGGACGGATGACATCTTACCACCCGCCAAAATTCACTTCTAATGGCAATCTTTCGACAACTTACACACCGACGAAAATCTTTAGTCATAATTTGAGCGTGAAATGATGACTGGTACTTTCCATCCGGTTTTTAAAAATTAATAGGCTGAAACCTAGTAACTGTCGCCAGTATATCCAGCATCTTGATAGTCAGGCTGATAATGAGATTGATATTCCGAGTCAGCTCGACGTTGAGATTCTACTTCCGCCATCGCTGCGACAGGATCGTATTTATCAACATCTTTGATATCAATTTTCCAACCAGTTAACCGTGCGGCTAGCCGCACATTTTGCCCTTCTTTACCGATTGCCAAACTTAATTGATCTACAGGTACCAACACATGCGCCTGACGACCTTCTGGGTTAACTAATCGGACCTCATCAATTCGGGCTGGACTCAGCGCATTCGAGATATAAGTGGCTGGATCTGGCGACCACCGAATTACATCTATTTTCTCACCTTGCAATTCATTGACCACTACTTGAATCCGCGAACCTCTTGCGCCGATACACGCGCCTACTGGGTCTACATCGCCTTCCAAGGTGTCTACAGCGATCTTTGTGCGAGGGCCAACATGACGGGATGGAGGACTAGCTTCTCGTGCCACAGCAACGATTCTGACTAGTTCCTCTTCAATTTCAGGGACTTCATTTGCAAATAGTTCGACAACTAATCCAGCCGCACCGCGCGAGACGAGCAGTTGAGGACCTCGCTGCGAACCTTCTCGCACCTTTTTAAGAAATACTTTAAATGTCCGACCGATTCGATAATTATCGTTAGGAAGTTGTTCTTTTTGGGGCAGTTCTGCCTCAACATCTGGCTGCCCAAAACTGCTATTTACAGATAAAATCACGGACTGACGTTCAAATCTGAGTACCTTTCCCATCAAGGCTGTACCTTCAAATTGTTCAAATTCTTCTTGAATAATTTTGCGTTGTTGATCTCGCAGTTTTTGGGCAAGAACTTGTTTAGCTTGAATCGCCGCCATCCGACCAAAATCTTCTCGATCGGGTGTGACATCTAATACAACAGAATCGCCGATTTGGGTAGGCATCATTTCCGCAAGTTCTTCATCAGAAAGATCCTCTACGGATTCTTGTTGTAGCATATTTTTAACTTCACTTAAAGAAATTTCTCGATCTTCATCGAATACTTCTTCAACGATCGTTTTAGTTGCCACAACTTGGAAAGCTTCTTCATCAAGATTTAGAAATACATCAAAGTTATCAAAATGATCTTCTTCAAACTGCATTTGATCCAAATGTTGAGATCGCCGATAACGTTCGTAACCTTTGAGCAAAGCTTCTCGTAAGGCTGTTTGGACAGCGGAGCTAGGTAGATTGCGGTCTTTACTGATTTCGTCAATCATGCTTCTTAACTGAGGCAAACTAACATTACTTGTTTTTTGTTGTTTAGATTTTGACATATTTATTTAAATAAAATTTAGAATTTAGCGTGAAAGTATATAGTAAAAATATTGATGACTAATTCAGAGATCAGTGAATTAATGACTAAGATTGACCGTTGTCATCTAAAGAAACTTTACTGACTAACTCTCTGGGAATCTGAATTGTTCGTCCCTTCTGACTCAGATAAATTGTGGTGTCATCACGACGAATCAGTTGTCCTTGCCATTCAGTTTTACTAGCCAAGGGTTGGCTAGTAGTCACTTGCACTGCAAAGCCACCAAAAGCATTAAACTCTCGATCTGTAGTCAATTGTCTACTAGTGCCAGGGCTAGAAACTTCTAGCGAGTAGGCAAAAGGAATCACCTCAGTGGCATCCAAAGCAGCTTCTAAAGCACGACTCATTCGTTCACAGTCTTGTAATCCAGTATCCGCAGTCGGATTGCGAATATCTACCCGCAGTGATGGTGGACGTTCGTGGGTATGAAAGAAAACTGCAACTACTTCTAGCCCCAATTCTGCGGCGATTGGGTTGGCAATGTCAGTAATTTGGGGGATGAGAGGATGAGCCATAGATGTCACAAAGACTAGAAACTAGGAGCTAGTGGCTAGTGAGGGTAATGGTTGTAAATTAGGTTGTAAATAGGTAGTAACTAATTTTGTTGGCGTACTTATCAGCAGTAGCAAGCAACAAAAAAAGTGGGTTCCGACCCACTCTTGGCAATTTATTATTCCAAGAAGCATAGAGACAAATTAATCTTTTAGTTTGCCCCTGGATCTAATATTAGCAGAATTTCGATCGGCGCGTAATATAGTAGCTAATAGGCAAAGAGCGATCGAGATCTCTTGATGATGTAGCAAAAATTGAGGTGATTGACGACTCCCGACTTCCTAGCCTTGTTCAGCTCAAAGCATTACCTCCTTTAACCAAGTAGAACCAGATGACTTTAAATCTTTACTTCCTCCGCCACGGACAAACTGCCTCTAGTCGCGGTAATCTATTTTGTGGATCGATCGATCCAGGATTAACTACTGACGGAGAAGAAATGGCTCAGACATTTGCCACCGCCTATAAGAACACGCCTTGGAAAGCGATCTATTGCAGCCCCAAGGAACGTGCAGTTTTGACCGCAGAACCTTTAGCCAATGCGCTAAACATGGAGTTGCAACTGCGAGACGGATTGCAGGAGATTAATTATGGAACGTGGGAAGGCAAAGATGTCGCTACTGTCGATGCTGAGTATCATGATGACTATCTGCGATGGTTGGCAGATCCTGGTTGGAATGCACCCACAGGCGGAGAATCAGCAATGGCAATCGCCGCTCGCGCTTTAGCTGTAATTGAGGAAATCAGTCAGCAGCACATCACGGGAAATGTTTTGCTCGTCTCCCATAAGGCAACGATTCGGATCTTGTTGTGCAGCCTGCTAGGTATCGATGCGGGCAGATTTCGGTATCGGTTGGGAATGCCTGTCGCAAGTGTGAGTATTGTCGAGTTTGGGAAACATGGCCCATTATTAAAAGTACTAGCAGATCGATCGCATTTAACCGATCGATTACGGGAATTACCTGGAACTTAGAATTAGGAGTCAGTCACCGCTAATATGAACGAATAATTCGCGATTGTAGCGATTTTGACGGTGTTCCCACAGATAGATTCCTTGCCATGTACCCAGCACTAAATTACCCCGCATAATCGGAATTTGTTCGGAGGTATGGGTGAGTGCCGTACGGATGTGTGCTGGCATATCGTCGGCACCTTCGGCTGAATGGATATATTTTCCATCTTCAGGTACTAGTTTTGCCAGGAAGTTTGCTAGATCGATTAATACATCAGGATCGGCATTTTCTTGAATTACTAAACTGGCGGAAGTATGCCGCAGAAATAGCGTACATAGTCCGGTGGTAATTCCTGATTCTGTGACAATATTATTGATCTGAGAGGTGATTTTGACAAATGATTTAGATGTGCTGGGAATGGTCAGCAGTTTTTGATAATGAGACATAATCTTTATTTTTAGTAAGCTACAGCCGCTACTAGCACCGATTTCAATCCTTGTGTGGTACCTGAACGAAGTAAATATCCTTAAATCGAACTCACGTTAGATAATTTTTATGGGCTGATCGGCGAACCATCCGCAGCCTCTAAGACAAATCCCATATCGGAAATCGTATCCCAATCTTGAGTAGCCGATTGTCCTGGTGTCGTCAGATAATCACCGACAAAAATCGAATTTGCAACATACAAGCCTAACGGTTGGAGCGATCGCAAATGCACTTCTCGCCCCCCAGCAATCCGAATTTCCTGGGATGGTAATAAGAACCGGAATAAACACAGAATCCGCAAACATTGTTGGGGAGTCAATTGTTTGATATCGGCAAACTTCGTACCAGGAATCGGCATCAGAAAATTCAGCGGTACGCTAGTCACGCCTAATTCGCGCAGGGACAGGGCTAAATCGATCACATCATCATTTGACTCACCCATCCCCAAAATACCGCCAGAACAGGTCGTAATCCCCGCAGCATGGACATTTTTCACCGTCTCGACTCGATCGGTATAAGTGTGGGTAGTGGCAATATTTTCGTGGTTAGTTTCGGATGTATTGAGATTATGATTGACTCGATCGACTCCAGCTTCAGCTAGGCGATGGGTTTGCTCTTCACTCAATAAACCCAGACAAGCGCAAACTTTCAGATCATAATTTGCCTTAACTTCCCGCACAGCCTCTAATACTTTCCCAAAGGTGGCTTCATTCGGCGATCGACCAGAAATCACCATACAAAAAGTCCCCGCCTTGAGTTCGGCGGCGCGTTTGGCTGCATCCAGAATCTTGGACTGCGCCATCAGTGGATATTTTTCAATTTCGGCTGTCGAAATCTTGGATTGCGAACAGTAATGACAATCTTCTGGACACATCCCGCTCTGAGCATTTAACAGATAATGCAGTCTGACGCGATTGCTCCAGTAGTGACGACGCACTCGATAAGCTGCGGCGACTTGTTCCAACAACACCTCATCCTTAGCCTGAAGTACAGCTAAGCTCTCATCCCTAGTCAATATCTCCCCCGCTAACGATCGATCTGCGAGGCTATTCCAGGTGGGTGTTGTCAATAACATCAAACTTACAGTCTATAAGTGGGCAACCATCTATTATTGCAGCACCGATGTCGGATTCACCAGTTAAATTTGCGAAAGTTCTAGATTTTGAGATGGGAGTATCAAGTTTCGACTACGCTCACACCTCACCACTAAAAACCTAAAACCTAAAACCTAAAGCCTAAAACCTAAAGCCTTGTATCAAGCCACAATCATCCTGACGCGATCGCGTCCTTGAGATTTGGCTTGATACAAAGCTCGATCGGCAGCATGAATTAAAGCTTGAAAATCATTTTCATGATTGGGGATAATCGTAGATACACCTACGCTAATTGTCACGTAAGGACATACTGCCGAAGCTTCATGAGTAATTTGCAAACTCTTAATTGCCGATCGAACATTTTCAGCGACCGAAACGGCTCCCAAAGCATCAGTATTTGGCAAGACAATCGCAAATTCCTCTCCACCATAACGGGCAACTAAATCACCACTTCGTTTTACGGTATTTCGCATTGACATTGCTACTTTAATTAAGCACTTATCTCCATTTGGATGTAAGTATCGATCGTTATAATTTTTAAAAAAATCTACATCACACATAATCAGAGATAGCGGAGCTTTGATCCGTTGCATCCGATCCCACTCCTTCTGGATATAATCATCGAACCCGCGCCGATTCGATAATGTAGTCAAACTATCTAAATTAGCTAATAACTGTAAATTTTGATTTGCCTGCTGAAGTTCGTTTAATTGATTTTTAATCAGATGAGATTGATTGATTAAATTTCTAACTCGTTGCCGGAGCACAGGTAAATTAATGGGTTTAGTAATATAGTCAGTTGCTCCAGAAGCAAAAGCTCGATCGACTGAATCATTATCCTCCAATGATGTAATCATTAAAATTGGAATCAAACGTTCGCCCAAATTCTTGAGTTGCTCGCAAAATTCAAATCCATCTAAAATCGGCATCACCGCATCGACAAGAATCAAATCGGGGCGATATTCCTGATAAGCGGTAATCCCATCATTGCCATTTTTTGCCAGGATAACTTCAAAACCATCTTGTTCTAGTGACTCACTGACCTTAGCCCGAACTACGAGATCGTCATCAACTAATAAAATTCGTTGAAAGTTGGGTTCAGTCGTGTTCATGGTAACTCACTTGAATAATCATCCACTTAGCTTGTACAGGTGTTATGTCTCTCGATTCTCTTGCGGCAACGGCTACATCAACGAGTGATGATGGCTTGAATAATTAATAGTCTTACTTACCTCAACCATATTGTACCCACGAAGCCTTTAGACAGTAGCATTGCTGTTAAGCATTTAATTTTTTACTGGATCTGCAATAATGCTACTATTGTCCTGTTTGTACTGAAAATTTGAAACTTGACTCAATTTAGCTCTGCCTTACTCGGACAAACACAAGCTGTAGAACTGTTGACTCAATCGGTCATCAGACAACGACTGGCACCTGCGTATCTATTTTATGGTGCTGATGGTGTCGGCAAAAGTTTGGCAGCCAGATGCTTTATTGAGTTAATATTTTGCGATAGCATCCCCAAACACCATTCTCCACCGGAGCGGCTGCGGGAACAAGCCTCAATCCAACAAAAACTCCGCCAGGGCAATCACCCCGATGTGCTGTGGGTAGCACCTACCTATAAGCATCAAGATAAACTCTTTTCCGCCGCAGAAGCTAACGCTGCTGGGATCAAACGCAAAGCACCGCCGCAAATTCGGATCGAACAAATTCGCGAAATCGGTCAATTTTTAGCTCGTCCCCCATTATTGGGTGAAAGATCGGTAATCGCGATCGAACAAGCAGAAACAATGCCAGAAGGGGCGGCAAATGCGTTGTTAAAGACTCTAGAAGAGCCAGGAAAAGCGACGATTATCACGATCGCTTCCAGTGTAGAATCTCTGCTCCCAACGATTGTATCGCGCTGTCAGCGGATTCCATTTCAGCGACTCGATCGAGCTTTGATGGTCAAAATTCTCACTAATCTCGAACAAACTGAAATTCTCAATCGACCAGAAATTCTGGGACTAGCACAAGGAAGTCCTGGTGCCGCCATTGCGATCTGGGAGCAGCTCCAAGCTCTGCCAGCAGACCTCCTCGATCTTTTAACCAAATTACCACTTACCCGCCGTCAAGGACTAGAATTGGCCAGTCAGATCGATCGAGAATTGGACTCATCAGAACAATTGTGGCTGGTAGATTATCTTCAATATACCTATTGGCAACGATATCGCGTCCCACAGATCATTGAGATCCTCGAACAAACTCGATCGCAGCTACTTGCATATGTTCAACCCCGGTTAGTCTGGGAATGTACCCTCCTCAAAATTGGTTCAGCTTAGGATCGTGAATTAACCCACCTGGGTGGGTTGGGTTGAAGAATGAAACCCAACATTGCTAGCTACCTACTTCTGGCTCCTGACTTCTAACCTCATTCAACTGATGCAATGTGTCTACAAAGTCACGAATTCCTTGAAATTGACGGTAGACAGACGCAAATCGGACATAAGCGACTTCACTCAGTGGACGTAATTCGATCAATACTAATTCGCCAATTTCTGCTGTTGTCACCTCTCTGAGCGTTCGAGCTTGCAGTTGGGATTCAAGATCGTCCACGATGGACTCCAGCGTATCAGGGGATATTCCAGTCTTTTGACAAGCATGGATGATTCCCCTCAGCAGCTTGGATCGATCGAAATATTCACGACGCGAATCTTGCTTGATCACTGTGACGGGGACAAATTCCAATCGTTCGTAAGTAGTAAAGCGATGTTTGCACTGGAGACACTCCCGTCGTCTGCGAATACTTTGTCCGGCTTCTGTCGATCGAGACTCTAAGACACGACTATCTGTATATTGGCAGTAGGGACATTGCATTGGGGAGTGGGGAGATGGTTTGAAAAATCCCCTCCGTGGAGGGGTGCCCGTAGGGTGAGGTGGGTAGATCTACGCACCAATTCTGACCCTAAAAGCAAAATCTGAGCTACCTAGAGACTTCTCTAGATTAGCTCAGATCGTGACTAAACCAAAATTGTTGCTTATTTGCGAGGAATTTTGGGTGGCTCGCGGAAAGCGATTGCGAAAAATACTACACCTAAAGCCAACGTCGTTACCAAAATATAAATAGTTGCTTCCATCGTTAGAATCCTACAGGATTATTTTTTGTTTAACAGTAGCCAGGGAATTGGGCTTTAGAAATGATCCAGCCCCCAATCCCCAATTGATTAGGCTTCTTTTTTCCGAGTAGAAGGATCTCCCAATTTCTGGAACAGACCCCACTCTACCTGCTCTTCCAAGTCGGCTTCTACACCAGCTAATACGTCGCG
>JANYIT010000169.1 GCA_025358725.1 Chamaesiphon sp. GL140_3_metabinner_129_sub | reverse complement strand
ATAATTTGCACGGTGTCGCCTTTTTTGACGTGCATCCGATGCTTTACTTTAGGTTTTTGTCTTGCCATTTTTAGAGTACCTCTGGAGCCAGGGAGACGATTTTGGTAAAGCTTTTTTCACGAAGTTCGCGAGCGACTGGGCCGAAAACGCGAGTACCTCTAGGATTACCGTCAGCATTTACGAGGACAGCGGCGTTATCATCAAACCGAATACTCATACCACTATCGCGGCGCATAGTATGACGGGTACGCACGATGACGGCACGAACTACTTCTGATTTCTTGACTGCCATGTTAGGAGTGGCATCTTTGACAACTGCGATGATGGTGTCGCCTACGCCGCCGTAAGTACGATTACCCGCGCCGAGGACGCGAATACACATAATTTTACGAGCACCGCTATTATCAGCAACGGTTAAGTAACTTTCTTGTTGGATCATTGTATGTATAGGGGGGAGGGGGGAGCGGGAGGACTGCGGCTGTATGCAAGCAAATCGAAATTGACTTCGGCGGGAATTTTTACCCCCCAACCCCCCTTATAAAGGGGGGCTTTCCGGATCCATCCCCTGTGGGGATGGACTTTCTTGCTCCCTCCCCTTTATAAGGGGAGGGCTGGGGTGGGGTAAAAATCTCCGCAGCAACTCCAATAAACTTCACACATCTATTTCGCAATCATCATCCTTAACCCCAACCAATTAGGTTGCTTTAGTACTGAGGATTTCAGCTAGTGTCCAACGTTTGGTGCGGCTCAGAGGTCTAGTTTCGGAAATCTTAACTCTGTCGCCTTCTTTACATTGGTTTTCTTCGTCGTGAACCTTGTATCTTTTGGTTCTGACAACTACTTTGCCGTATTTCGAGTGAGCGGAACGATTTTCGATCGATACCACTATCGTTTTTTGCATTTTGTTGCTGACAACGATGCCAACTCTTTCTTTTGCTGCCATTTTGTGTTAGTTACCTGTGGCTAAATATATTGACTGAACTAAACCTTAGCGGTTTTACGTTGGTGCTCCACTGTCAATAACTGCGCCAGTTTATGGCGGTTGTGCTTGAACTGGTGGGTTTTGTCTAACCGACGGGTAGCTTGGCGGAGACGCAAGTCAAACAGATTTCGTTTGACAGCGATAATCTCAGCAGCTAGTTCTTCGTCGGTCAAGTTTATTACTTCGGCAATTTTTGGCAGAGCCATAACCTTAATCCGCTTCGTCTTCTAAATGTGCTTTGACAATAAATTTGACCTTAATCGGGAGCTTGTGCATTGCTAGACGCATGGACTCACGAGCAATGTCTTCGGCAACGCCACCAATCTCGAATAAGATCCGACCTGGCTTGACGACTGCTACCCAAAACTCTGGAGAACCTTTACCGGAACCCATCCGTGTTTCTGCTGGGCGCATGGTGACAGGCTTATCTGGGAAAATCCGAATCCAGATTTTACCACCGCGCTTGAGGTAGCGGTTCATGGCTCGCCGACAAGCTTCGATTTGACGGGAAGTAATCCAAGATGGTTCGATCGCTTGGAGTCCGTACTGACCGAAAGCGATTTCATTTCCTCTGGTAGCCATACCAGTCATGCGTCCGCGCTGTTGTTTGCGGAATTTCGTTCTTCTAGGACTTAACATTTTTCAATTCCTACCCTTCATCAGAGCGATCTTCAAACTGACGGCGACGTTGTTGGTTCTGCCGACGTTTGGGTTGAACTGCACCAGGTGCATCGAGATTTTCCTGTCCAGGGATGATTTCGCCTTTAAAGACCCAGACTTTGACACCGATGATGCCATAAGTGGTTTCTGCGGTCTTGGAAGCATAGTCAATATCAGCGCGGAGAGTATGTAGAGGTACGCTACCTTCACGCGATGATTCTGTCCGAGCGATTTCAGCTCCGTTGAGCCGTCCACCTACTTGAATCTTGATCCCTTTAACTTCTGCACGTTGCGCTCGTTGAATTGCCTGACGGACAACGCGACGGAAGGATACACGACGAGAGAGCTGTTGGGCGATGAATTCAGCGATTAAAGCTGCATCAGCGTCAACTTTAGCGATCTCGATGACGTTGATCCGGATCTGACGATCTGTACCAAGTTTCTTGAGCAAAGCCTGCCGAATTACTTCGATGCCGCTACCTTGACGACCGACTACAACGCCTGGACGGGCGGTGTGGATTTCAATTTCGATCTGGTCGGCTTTACGCTCGATCCGCACCTTGGAAATCCCAGCGGTGCTGAGAGTGGCATCTTTCTCGATGTGTTGGCGAATGATGTAGTCCTCTTTGAGAACTTCAGGATAGCGTCGGCTATCTGCATACCACCGCGAACGGTGTTCCTGCGTAATACCGAGTCGAAATCCGGTTGGATGAATCTTCTGTCCCATGTTATTTTTTTATGCTCCCTAGTTCATTTCCGCCACTGCCACGGTGATGTGACATGTCGGTTTGCGGATTTTGTAAGCACGACCTTGCGCTCTG
>JANYIT010000160.1 GCA_025358725.1 Chamaesiphon sp. GL140_3_metabinner_129_sub | reverse complement strand
TCGATATTTTGAGATCGAAGCGGCGGAATTATTACAAACGATCGAAGAAACACTGCTGACTCTGGTAGAAGAGAAAACGATCGAGCGTGTCCATACCCTGATGCGGGCTGCTCACACCATCAAAGGTAGTGCAGCTAATTGTGGGTTCAAAACGATCGAAACCATCGCTCATCACCTGGAAGATGTTTTCCAGGCACTCTACCCGCCCGAATTAGAGATCGACCCCGAACTGGGATTACTCTTGATGGAAGGCTATGATTGCTTGTATGACCCGCTGAGTGCATTATTAGCAGGTGTTCCCTATGATGAAGCAGCTACCCTCGAACGGACAGCCACACTATTTGCTAGACTGCAAACTCATTTGGGCGACTTCTTTGGACGGGAAACTCCACTCCCAACCGCCGCAGAATTGGGGTTTGATGTGATTGGGTCGATTTTTACCGATAGTATCCCTCAAGATCTTGAAGACCTGTCGATCGAGATCGCTAGTCAAAATGTTGGTAAAGTCAGTGAAAGTCTGCGCTCGCTCGCAGAATTTTTATTAGAGTTGGGTGGATCTTATAGCCTACCCGGAATTGCCGCAATTGCGAACACTACTCTGTCGGCATTGAACCGTCATCCATCTAGATCGCTGGAACTCGCACCCATCGCCTTGGCTAATTTTCAACAAGCCCAAGTTGCGATCGTTGGTGGCGATCGATCTGTTGGTGGTGAGGTATCATCAGCACTAAATGCTTGGAGTGAACATCCGCCAGAATTAGCAGCGGCGCAATCTATCGATGAGAATAACTCGTCCGAATGGTTATCATTCGCTGAATTTACTCAATTAGAAAGTCCAATTACCACAGCTACAGAACAATTAGCCGATAATTCTTCTTCACTGGAATGGCTATCATTAGTTGACGATGCGGACTCAATCGCTACTGATAGCACTACAACAGCAGAACTAACCGAGACTAACACTGAATCTTTCTCGGAAGAATGGCTATCGTTAGTAGATGATGCCACTACCGCGACAACAGCAGCACTCACCGAGACTAATACTGAATCTTTCTCAGAAGAATGGCTATCGTTAGTAGATGATTCAACTACCGCTACCGCAGCAGCACTCGCCGAGACTAATACTGAATCTTCTACTGAAGAATGGCTATCGTTATTTGACTCCAATGATTCAGTTCCAGCTCTTGACAATTCCCTAGAAACAGTCAATTTCGACTCAGAAATTGTTGAAGTTAGTTCCTTCTTTGAGCCAGAAACCGTCGATCTCAGTATGGCTCTAGCCCAGACTCAGACAGAATATCTGATTGAAGCAATTGAATCTCATCCCAACTCCGAGCTGGCAATCACCAGCAGATCTGGAATCGATCGAATTTTCCAATCAATTTGGCTCGAACAGCCAGCAGCCTCAACTGACGAGATTCAACCGTCAGCAACGGCTACATCCAGAGAAGCTCAATCAGCCGAGCGCGAAGCTCAACCCGAATCATTAGTCAGTGTTCGTGTTGCCACCGTCCAACTCGAACGTCTTAGCCACACCATCGGCGAACTACTAATTGATGATAACCAACAATATCTGCGCTCCGAGCAATTGCAGGGACTAGCTCAATCAACAGTAGAACAATATCGTCGTTGTGAGCAAAAATTGCGCTTAGTTAGTGATTGGGCTGACAAAAATACTTTAATCGGTGAACGTCCGAAATCCTCATCCCGTCGATCTGCCAAAGGCAAGAGCAAAAAAGGGAAAAAGGCTACTAATGAAATGCACTCTCATTTCGACAGCCTGGAATTGGATGTCTATAGTGAGTTGAGTATCCTCTTGCAAAACCTCACCGATGATATCGCCGAACTAGGCATCAAAGTCGGTAATTTGGCAGAAACGACCCAAAGATCGCGGGTAATCTTGAGCAAACGCCAACAATTACTCGCCGAGGCTCAGTCAGAATTGTTTGAAGCCCGCATGGTGGAGATTTCCAGCGTGTTCAATCGCTTTCCACGGTTACTCCAGCAGATGATTGCCTCCCATCGCAAACCTGCACAACTGCAACTAATTGGTACCGAAGTTTCGATCGATAAAATCATCGCTGAAAAGCTGTACGATCCTTTACTTCACTTAGTTAGAAATGCCTACGATCATGGGATTGAGTCGCCGGAAATTCGTGCTCAACAAGGCAAATCGGCAACAGGGCAAGTAACCATTAAAGCTTATCACCAAGGTAATCGCACCAAAATTGAAGTGAGCGACGATGGCCAAGGTTTAAACTGGGCTAAAATTCGTCAACGGGCGATCAATCTTCATCTGCTGGAAATCAGTCAAGCGGCTACTGCAACTGAAGCCGAATTAGCAGAAATCATGTTTGTACCAGGATTTTCGACCGCTGACCAAGTAAACGATCTTTCAGGTCGCGGGATTGGTTTAGATGTCGTCCGCGACCGTTTAGGTGCCTTACAGGGGACAATCGATGTTCGTTCTGTCTTGGGACAGGGGACAACATTTGTGATGCAATTCCCACTCAATCTCACTACTACTCGGCTATTGATTTGTGAATCTCAAGGATTCGTTCATGCCTTGAGATCTGAAGCCATCAGTCAGGTGCTGTTACCAACCCCAGATCGGATTCAATCTCAATCTTTATTCTCAGATCGAGGTACCGCCAAATTTTTACGCTGGGGTGACGGTGCTGCTCAGAAATTAATCCCAATTTATCCCGTTAATAGTTTATTAAACTATCATTGCTCGATCGTTGCCCATGAACAAGGTGCTGTAAGTCTGTTCCCAGTCAAAACCAAAAATAGCACCAATGCCTTACTCCTACTAGAGATTGACGATGAGCAAATCTGTCTGGAAGTCAATCGGATTCTCGTGGAGCAAGAATTGGTTGTCAAATCCCTCGGTCAAACTTTTGGATTGCCTAACTATATTCAAGGCTATAGCGTTTTGGGCGATGGTAGTCTCACCTTAGCGATCGATCCAGTCGAATTGCTAGCACAGGTACGAACTAATACCTCAACCATCCAGTTCTCCCCCTCCAAATTATCTGCACTATCCCCCACAACACAAGCGGCTCTGCCGCCAGCAATCGACCCACTAATCTCTAGTGAAATTGGAGACAAACTAGATGAGATCGCCCACCGCAGTTCGGCGCAACCAGGTAAACAGTTGCAAGTGCTAGTAGTAGATGACTCACTCGTACAGCGTCAAAGTTTAGTACGATCTCTCACCAAAGCCGGATGCCAAGTCATCCAAGCTAGTCATGGACGAGAAGGTATCCTGCGGTTGCAAGAACACCCCCGAATTCGATTAGTAGTCTGTGATATTGAAATGCCACAAATGAACGGCTTTGAGTTTCTCAGCTATTGTCGTCAAGACCCCAAATTAGCTCAAATTCCGATCGTGATGTTGACTACTCGCGGCGGACAAAAACATCGAGATCTAGCAATAACATTAGGAGCTAAAGATTATCTCACCAAGCCACAATCCGATCGAGAATTATTAGATATCATCGCCAAATTATCTCAACCAATCGAGGTCGGTGTTTAGGCTTTAGGTTTTAGGCTTTAGGCTTTAGACTACTAAGCTACTTATATCTCTAAATACCTAATACCTAATACCTAATACCTAATACATATCCCCTATGTCCCCTAATACCTATCTCCTAGAATGCTAACCTCATCCCTACTACCAAAGCGGTTATCTAGCGTTAACAATGATGGCGACACCATCCGCACAATTGTATTTTCACTTGCAGATATCGAACAGACATCGATGTCTCAATACTTATTTGCACTACCTGTTGAAGCAGTCGAAAAAGCGATTGTTTATCCTTCAGATCGTGCTGTTCTCAAAGATGGCATTGGGATGATCAATCTCGGTGATCAAATTCTCACAATTGTAGATTCGCGCCAAAAATTTGCGAGTATCGATCCCGATCTTGATTCCTCAAAATTTCTGATCTTATTTCATACTCAAGCTGGAGAACTTTGTGGTCTGCCGATCAAAGAGGCACCAGTACTTTTAGATATTTCCCACGCTACGATTCGATCGATCCCACTTGCCTACCGTGAAGTCAATCAACTCAGCTTCGTCAGTAAGATGGCAATTGTTCCTCAGGAAGATAATCTAGAACCATTGCAGATTTTACTCTTAGGATTCGATCGATCTAGTTCTAGTCATCTGAATTAGTGGAAAGTTGAAAGTTAAAAGAAGAATTTATCAATTCTCGATCGCAACTAATTTCAACTTTCAACCCTTCTACTAACGTAAAAATTACGCCAACGACAGTATTAGGGCATCGCTTTCAACTTTCAACTTTCAACTTTTAACTCTCAACTGGCTGCTCAAAACTTTTCTGAACCTCAGCTAACACTTCCGCAGCTTCCTCATCATCAATATCCATTACTGCTTGCAATTCCTTGAGGAACACCTGCGCCCCAGCAGGAATCTCGCCCGTATCTGGGTTCATTTTAGCCAAAATAGCCGCAGCATATGCGTCAGGCACCAGATCGTCAGGAATCGCTTCATCCGCAGCATTAAATAATGCCCCCAAACCTTGACTTGCCGCAATTGCGGTTAATCGATCGACCATCGACAACAAATCTTCTTCGGAATACTCTACATATAAGTCAAAATCTGCCAGGATATCCAGAAATAGATCTGGCGCAACCAACTCCTTGGGATTGTCTGCTAGCGCAGCGATAAGCACGATCGATGCCAAGCCTTCAGCTTCATTCAACGGCTCTTCGGTATACTCTTCAGAATTGAAGATACTATCGTATTTTGGCATGTTCATAATTTATTTCGATCGACTATCTCTCGCCTAGTCATACCAGATGCTAGGGGGAAATGGAAGGGATAGTGATGTTTTTTAATATGGGGAATGTTGAGAGTAACTCTTTCCTTCCACTCTTCCTCATCCCCACACTCCCCCATCTCCCATCTTTATCGATAAATAAAAGCTGATGCCCTTGCTCAAGCTTCCACCAAATGGGATGATAGTTAGCAATTGTTACGATCAATGCAGATATATTTAGAAATTTTGAGTTACGGCGTTAGAGCAGTAAACTTGATTTCTAGATACTCAGCCTGCACTTGTCTATCTGCGCCGAAACTAGTTAGTAGTTTAATTTATATATATCATGCCTGTAGCTGCTCAATCCTTAGACCAACTTGCTATTAATTCTATTCGCTTCCTCGCTGTTGATGCGATCGAGAAAGCGAAATCTGGACACCCAGGTTTACCAATGGGTGCGGCTCCGATGGCGTATGTGCCGTGGCAAAAATTCATGCAGCACAACCCCAAGAACCCCCAATGGTTCAACCGCGACAGGTTTGTGTTGTCTGCGGGACACGGTTCGATGTTGCAATACGCGCTATTGCACCTGACCGGATATGATAGCGTCAGTATTGAAGACATCAAACAGTTTCGTCAGTGGGGTTCTAGCACCCCTGGACACCCTGAAAACTTTGAAACTGCCGGAATTGAAGTTACTACTGGCCCACTCGGTCAAGGGATTGCTAATGGTGTCGGTTTGGCATTGGCTGAAGCGCATTTAGCAGCTAAGTTTAATAAGCCTGATGCTACCCTAGTTGACCACTATACCTACGTGATCGTTGGCGACGGTTGCAACATGGAAGGTATTTCTGGTGAAGCAGCTTCGATCGCCGCTCACTGGGGACTTGGTAAACTGATCGTACTGTATGACGATAATCATATCTCGATCGATGGTTCCACTGATGTCGCCTTCACTGAAGACGTATCCGCACGGTTTGAAGCTTACGGCTGGCACACCATCCACGTTAAAGATGGTAACACCGACTTAGCCGCAATTGAAGCCGCGATCGCCGCAGCGAAAGCCGTCACCGACAAACCAACGATGATCAAAGTAACCACGATCATCGGTTACGGTTCCCCTAACAAATCCAACACCGCTGGTATCCACGGTGCAGCTCTAGGCGACGCAGAAATTAAACTCACCCGCGAAAACCTCGGCTGGGAATACGCTCCATTTGAATTACCTGCTGACGCAGTAACTCACATGCGGACAGCAGTTGAGAACGGTGCTAAAGCTGAAAGCGCGTGGAATGCCACTCTGGCTAGCTACACCACCAAATATCCAACTGAAGCCGCTGAATTTACCAGTTTGACCTCTCGCAAACTTCCTGCTGGTTGGGATAGCGTATTGCCTACCTACACCCCCGCAGATAGCGCAGTAGCTAGCCGCAAACACTCCGAAATTTGCCTCAACAAATTAGCCGCTGTCCTCCCTGGTTTAATCGGCGGTTCCGCTGACTTAACCCACTCCAACCTCACCGAAATCAAAACTTCCGGCGACTTCCAAAAAGGTGCTTACCAAAATCGCAACGTTCACTTCGGTGTCCGCGAACATGCAATGGGTGCAATCTGTAACGGTATCGCCCTCCACAACTCCGGCTTGATTCCTTACGGCGCAACCTTCCTGATCTTCTCCGATTACATGCGCGCACCAATTCGCCTCTCCGCCCTATCCAAAGCGGGTTCGATTTGGGTAATGACTCATGATTCCGTCGGACAAGGTGAAGATGGCCCTACTCACCAACCGATCGAAACCATCGCATCTTTACGGGCGATTCCTAACCTCACTGTAATTCGTCCCGCTGATGGTAACGAAACATCCGGTGCTTATAAAGTAGCGATCGAAAAAGCCAGCAAAACCGATCCTACCCTCCTCGCTCTCTCCCGTCAAAATCTACCTAACTTACCAGGTACCTCGATCTCAGGAGTAGCCAAAGGTGCTTACACGATCGTAGACTCCGAAGGTACTCCCGACATCATCCTCATCGGTACTGGTTCCGAAGTAATGCTTTGTGTAACTGCGGCTGAAAAACTCACCGCTGAAGGTACCAAAGTTCGCGTAGTTTCCATGCCATCGTGGGAATTATTCGACGAGCAAGACGCAGCTTACAAAGAATCCGTCTTCCCTAAAGCTGTCACCAAACGGGTAGCAGTAGAAGCTGCTTGTAGCCAAGGTTGGCACCGTTTTGTCGGTATCGATGGTGGGCTAGTTACAATCGATCGTTTTGGTGCTTCGGCTCCAGGTGGCGTTGTGATGGAGAAATTTGGTTTTACTGTCGATAACGTTGTGAAAACAGCTAAATCTGTATTGGGCTAATCGCTAGATTCAAAGTGGTTAAAACCACTCCTCATAGTGCAAAGTCCGCCTACGCGGACTGACCAAATTAG
>JANYIT010000201.1 GCA_025358725.1 Chamaesiphon sp. GL140_3_metabinner_129_sub | reverse complement strand
GACATTTTTATACCTCTATCATCGTTCTCGATCGAGATTTCCAATAACAACCTACAATTTACTCACCCGCTCCATTACTCCACCAAATGAAGCCGCTACGAGCTAATAATCGATCGACTCGATCGATCCAATAAAAAGGCTATGATTATTTAGTCAAGCGAATAGACTTAGATATCTTTTCTACTTCTAGACAGATTACAACTTGGATGAGTAATTCGCAAATTTCTCAAATCGAGATTTAATTGCGGATATTTTGCAATTGGTTTGATGTGGTCTATGTGTGAGTCCTTTAGCTCTAAAGGCTTTTTGCATTCAGCACAGCACCGATTTTGTAGATTATACTGCTGAATTCTCCATTTTTGACCATCATCTGAGTTACGCCAATTATCGAACTCAGCTCTTGGAGAATATTTTTTCTCAATCTTAGCTACCACTAGATCGATAGAAAATCGAATTTTAGCAACATTTTTTCTAGATCTCAATATTTTTCCAACTAATTCTTCTGTTGATATATCAGACATGCTGTTACCCAATATTATTTTTTGTATTTACCATTAATAATAGCTACTGTAGCTTTTAGGCTGACCAGAGTTCTATCTGTATCAGACATAGCTCTAAGTAATTGTTTGGCAATATTGCCAATTTCTGGATGACTAGATGATGCCGCATTAAAAGGCAAAGTAATAATATTACTCAACCGTGCTAATAAATTATCTAGGACAACTAGAAGTTGCTGACGAGTTAATGGCTTGAGACGAGAACCAGATAAAGTAGCACGGATTGAGGAGATCGCCTCACTAACTAAATAGACATAGGCTCTACCTTTTTTAGTGACTGGAGTTAGAGCCTGAGTAATTTTAGTAACTTGATAACGACTCAATCCATAACCTTGTAACTGGACACGAGTAGTGACAACTAAGGATTCATCTAATGCTTTACTAGAATTATGCAACATTTTTATCATCACTCAAATATTCTTCATATTCAGACAATAATGTTTCTACCCAAGGATCTTTCACTCCAAAAGTTTTCGAGACGTTGTAGATTTGGGCAATGACTCGAACAAACAAACTACGTTCCTTTTGAATAACTTTTTCATATTCATTAGTCTTTTGAGCAAAGTCTAGCTCAATTTCTTTAATATATTGAGTCTTTTTAGTGACTTGACCTTTTTGCGATCGTTGTAAATACTGCCTATTTACTAGTTCTTTACCTGCAAATTCTGCCATCGCTGTTAACAAAGCCAGCTCGTCAGCTTGTTTCAAATCAATCGATTTAAAAGCACGTTCAGCATCTTTGACAGTCCAATGATATTTCTTGGCAAATTCGATCGCTTGCTGTTTGGAGAACATGGCTGAGGCAGATGTTGAGATTGTGAATGCTACTACTCAATCTTAAACTACAGATTTCGCCAATGGTTGCGATCGGGATCATAACTAAGATCGCTCGTAGCTACTGAGATCGTTGGCTACAAAAAGTCGAGCCATGAGTATCTGTAAGAATTTGCCAAGTAGTGCTAGTAAAATATTTTATCAATTGACAGCAACTCGATTTTCGTCTCAGATGCTACTCGATCGAACCCCCCAAACCCACAAACCGATCGAGAGTCTGGTAAGATATTCACTTGGGAAAATGCGGACTTGCGCCGCTTAGGGATGCATCTAGAGCTATGGTACACATCAAACAGGTAGAACTGTCGCATTTCAAGTCTTTCGGTGGTACTACCAAAGTCCCGATTTTGCCTGGATTTACTGTAGTATCGGGGCCGAATGGTTCGGGTAAGTCGAATATTCTCGACGCGCTGTTATTTTGCCTCGGATTGGCTAGTTCTAAGGGGATGCGGGCGGAACGGTTGCCGGATTTGGTAAATCATGACCGCAATACTAAAGGTGCCTCAGAAGCGATTGTGACGGTGACTTTCGATTTGGAGAATGATCAGCCAGCACCGGAGATTAAGGTGGTGGATATTAGTAGCCTGTCACCAGCTCCACCACGCGAACGGTTGGCAAATGAGTGGGTGGTGACGCGGCGGCTGCGGGTAAATGCTCAGGGTGGTTATACGTCGAATTATTCGATTAATGGGGAGGCGTGTAATCTGGCGGAGTTGCACGATCAATTGAATGCGCTGCGGATTTATCCTGAGGGCTATAATGTGGTGTTGCAGGGGGATGTGACGAGCATCATCTCGATGAATAGTAAGGAGCGGCGGGAGATTATTGATGAGTTGGCGGGGGTGGCGGCTTTCGATCGCAAGATCGATCGAGCTAAGGATACACTGGATGAGGTGAAGGAAAAGGTCGAGAAATGCAATATTGTAGCGGCGGAATTGGTGGCTCAACGCGATCGGTTGGCACAGGATAAAATTAAGGCTGAAAAGTACCAAAGATTGCGGACGGAATTTCAACAGAAGTCTGTGGAGGAGGTGGTTTTGAAGTGGCAGAATCTGCAACAGAAGCAGTCTAATATTCAGGCGGATTTAGGTAAGGGTAAGGTTGCTCTAATTGAGTTGGATCGGCAAGTAGTCGATCTACAAGGAGAGATCGGGGTGACGACTACGGAAGTCGAGCGGTTGAATGCTTGTGTGCGGGCGTTGGGTGAGGAGAAATTATTAGCTGCTCAGGCGGAGTTGGCGACGCAGCAGGCGGAACAACGTTTGTTAGTTCAGCAGCAACAAGAGCTGACTACAAATCGTGCAAATACTCATACTAATCAACAGCAATCTGCGACGCAATTAGCTAATTATGAGGGGGAGTTTAAGAGTTTAACTAACAAGCAACAGCAGTTAGAAACTACCCAATTGGCGAAGCTAATTGTCGATCGCGATGATACGCAATATCAGTTAGGCTTAACTAAAGAAAAAGCTAGCTCGATCGCGTCTGCATCTACGGCTTGGGTGGAGGCACAAACCCAAGTTACGCGCCAGATTGAAGCGACACTTCAGTTATTAAGTAAACAGCGGACGGCGCAAGCGCAACTAACCGAACGTCGCAGTCAGTTAACGGCAAAGATCGCTGAAGAAACCGATCGCTTGGCAACTGTTAGCCCTGAACTATTAGCGAATCAAGATAAAGTTACTCAGCTCCAAGATAAACTTGCTTTATCTACAGGCGAATTAGCAGTATTAGAAAATAAACTGACCGCTGTTCAAGCAAACGTTGATACCCAACTAGAAACCCAAAAACGGTTATTACAAGAACAGCGAGATAAACAGCGATTAGTCGATAAATTAGAAGCCCAGAATCAAGTCCAGCAGGAAGCCCAAGGTACCTTCGCTACCAAAATCATCCAGGAAGCTAAAATCCCTGGTGTACATGGCTTAGTTGCCCAATTAGGCAAAGTAGATCCCGCCTATCAATTAGCTCTAGAAATCTCCGCCGGAGCCAGACTCGGTAACTTAGTCGTCCAAGATGATGGCGTAGCTTCTCGCGCAATCGAAATCCTCAAACAAAAACGCGGTGGACGGGCGACATTTTTACCATTAAATAAGATAAATGCTCAACCATTACGCGAGAATGCCGCATTAAGATCGACTCAAGGTTTTATCGATTATGCAGTTAATTTAGTAGACTTCGATCGCGAATACGAAAACATCTTTAATTACGTATTTGGTGGGACAATAGTATTCGACAGACTCGATCGAGCGCGGAGTCTCCTCGGCAAACACCGGATCGTCACCCTCGACGGCGAACTCCTCGAAGCTAGCGGCGCGATG
>JANYIT010000109.1 GCA_025358725.1 Chamaesiphon sp. GL140_3_metabinner_129_sub | reverse complement strand
TCCCGAACAAAAATTGCGGATTGTCAATGCCCTTAAAGATAAGGGTGAAGTAGTTGCGATGACGGGTGATGGTGTTAATGATGCCCCTGCACTCAAAGCCGCCCAAATCGGCATTGCGATGGGGCAACGCGGTACAGATGTGGCGCGTGAATCGGCGGCGTTGGTGTTGTTGGATGATGATTTTTCATCGATCGTGCAAGCCGTTAAATTAGGACGAAGAGTTTTTGATAATCTCCGCAAAGCAATGTCTTATTTACTGGCAATTCATATTCCAATTGCGGGGATATCTTTGATTCCAGTTTTATTTAAGTTGCCATTAGTATTACTACCGATTCATGTTGCTTTTCTCCATTTAATTATCGATCCGGCTTGTTCGATCGTGCTGGAAGCCGAACCTGCTGAAGCAAATGTAATGAAGCGTCCACCTCGCCATCCCAAAGAACCATTATTCGGCAAGAAAACTTTGGGTTTAGCCCTGCTGCAAGGGGGCGGAATCTTGGTAATTATTCTGACAGTATTTGCGATCGCTACATACCGCAAGCAAGGCGAACTAGATGTCCGTGCATTGACGTTTACGACGTTAATGCTGGCTAATCTAGGACTAATTTTGAGTGAAGGTTCGACCTCGCGCCTAAGTCTGAAAATACTAAAATCCCCGAATCCTGCCCTGTGGTGGGTGCTGGCTGGAGGAATATTCTTTCTGGCGATCGTACTTTACGTTCCATTCGTGCGGGATTTGTTTAGCTTCTCCTTTTTACACCCGATCGATCTGGCTATTAGTCTATTTGGTGGAGTGATTAGCTTACTCTGGTTTGAACTATTAAAGCAAACTTCAAAAACAAGTTCGTAATAAGATTATGGAAAACATCATGAATCCTCAAAATGTCCCGTTTTGGAGTTTGTCTACAGAGCGGGTGCTTCAGCAGAACCACTCTACGATCGCTGGGTTAAGCCGTCAAGATGCACAACAACGCCTGAGTAAATACGGGGCAAATAGCCTCAAACAAACACACAAATCGAGTGACTTGATACTGTTGCTCGCTCAGTTCAAAAGTCCGATCGTCTTAATTCTAATTTTTGCTGCCATCCTATCAATTTTCCTTAAAGATGCCCTAGATGCGATTATCATTCTGACGATCGTATTTATTAGTGGACTATTAGGATTTTGGCAAGAGCGCGGAGCCTCGAACGCTGTCGAGAAATTATTGGCATTAGTGCAAGTTAAAGCCACGGTATTGAGGGATAGTCAATCTCAAGACATCCCCAATGAAGAGGTGGTGCCTGGGGATATTGTATTACTTAGTGCGGGTAAAAATATTCCAGGTGACTGTCTAGTTCTGGAGTCACAAGATCTATCAGTCAATGAAGCAGCACTAACTGGAGAAACCTATCCAGTTGACAAGCTCAGTGGCGTATTAGCTGCTGATACTGGACTCAGCCAACGCACCAATGTCCTCTATATGGGCACCAACGTCATCAGTGGCACTGCGACAGCAATTGTCGTGCATACTGGCAAAGAAACTGAATTTGGTAAAGTATCGGAACGTCTCAAACTCAAGCCTGCCGAAACAGAATTTGAACGAGGACTGAGCAAGTTTGGTTATTTTCTGATGGAAGTAACCTTAATTTTGGTCGTGCTAATTTTTGCTGCCAATGTCTATCTCCGTCGCCCGGTACTGGATTCTTTTATGTTTTCGCTAGCGTTAGCGGTCGGTTTGACTCCTCAATTACTACCCGCGATCGTCAGTGTTAATTTAGCTCGTGGTGCCCAGACAATGGCGAAAAAACGGGTAATTGTCAAGCGATTACCTGCGATCGAAAACTTTGGCAGTATGAATGTGTTTTGCACTGATAAGACCGGGACGCTAACGGAAGGCGAGGTAAAAATTCACGCTGCCCTGGATGCGGAAGGCAAAGACAGCGACCGAGTTTTACTTCATGCTTATCTAAATGCTGCATCTGAATCGGGTTATGTAAATCCGATCGATACAGCAATCCGCGCACACAAAACATTCGATATTTCCAGTTATCAAAAGTTAGATGAAGTGCCCTATGACTTTAACCGCAAACGTCTAAGTATTTTGTTTAAACACGAAAGTAAGCAGCTAATCATTACTAAAGGCGCACTCAAAAACATTCTGGACGTTTGCTCAACGGTTGAGACTGCTGAAGGAAAAACGATTGATATTACCGACCAACGCCAAAAACTTCACCAACAGGCTGAAGATATGGGCAGTCAGGGATTTAGAGCATTGGGTGTGGCTTATCGCGATTTTAGTCAAGATTCCTTCAGCAAAGATGATGAAACGAGGATGACTTTTTTGGGCTATCTGACTCTGTTCGATCCGCCCAAAGCTGGCATCGCGGACACGCTCAAAGAGTTGCAAGAGTTGGGAGTCACCCCGAAGATGATTACCGGAGATAGCAAGGCGGTGGCAATGAGTATCATCGAGCAAGTCGGATTGCCCAAGCCAAAGGCTTTGACAGGCTCTGAACTGAACAAACTCAGCGATGAAGCTTTGATGCAGCGAGTCCAATCTACAAATGTTTTTGCGGAGATCGAGCCAAATCAGAAAGAGCGGATCGTAATTGCCCTCAAAAAAGCGGGGAACGTGGTTGGCTATCTGGGAGATGGCATTAACGATGCCTCTGCGCTACATGCTGCGGATGTGGGCATCTCAGTCGAAAGTGCGGTTGATGTCGCTAAGGAAGCCGCTGATATCGTATTGATGGAAAAAGATTTGAATGTCCTTGTCGCGGGTGTAAAAGAAGGACGGGTGACATTTGCCAACACTTTAAAATATGTATTTATGGCGACTAGTGCCAACTTTGGCAATATGTTCAGCATGGCAGGTATTTCTTTGTTTCTGCCCTTTTTACCGCTGCTACCCAGTCAGATTTTACTAACAAATTTACTCACCGATTTTCCCGAATTAACGAT
>JANYIT010000098.1 GCA_025358725.1 Chamaesiphon sp. GL140_3_metabinner_129_sub | reverse complement strand
TCAATTGCCTTCAATACTTCGGATGATTCGATGATTGGATTGATTAGTGAGAATTCTTTTAGTTGCAATAGTCTGACCCTCGCCTATTCAAGATTCACCCCTAATCTACCTGCTTTTGGCTTAACCGAGAAGTATTGACAGATACCCGACTTCTTGAAGAAGTCGGGTATCTAGCATCATGGTAATTTCCACACATCATGGCAATGGGGGAAAGGAAGTTGACTCCGATTCATCAAAAAAATCCCTAGCCAATGACTAGGGATTTTTTAACAGATTCAAAAGGGCGAACGACGGGATTCGAACCCGCGAGTGGAGGCACCACAAACCTCTGCCATAACCACTAGGCGACGCTCGCCATGTTTTATCCATGAAGCTCAATATAACATGATTTAGATAAATTAGTCTAGTGCCACAGTAGAATAATTTTGGTGTGTGAGTTGGTGATGATATGACACGGTGGCAAATAGGATTACTGGGCATTTTTGCATTATGTGGACTGGCATTGAATAATCCCGATCAAGCAGCTTACGAAAACTATGCTGTCGAGCAAGTTGGGCACCTTGCCAGAGATCAATGTAACCAGGCTCCAGGCGAGTTTGGGATTGTACTTCAGGGGCCTTGTCGTGCGGCAATCGAAGCCTTCAAACCTCAAATTCGCCCCCTGCTGGCAGCGACAACCACTCGCCGAAACTGGATTTTATTCAGTATTTATCGATCGGACATCTCGATTCCTGTCCTCAATTTTAATGGTCAGGTCGAATCGATCGGGATATTTAATAACTTCTTTACCTATAAGACCCCTTGATTCTCACCTATAATGTTGGAGGCGCAAACTGAGTGCTAATCAAAACTATGCTGGATCATCCAACTCAACCTATTAAAATTGCGATCGTTGGTGATGTTCATGACCAATGGGAAAATGCCGATGAGATCGCACTTCAACATTTAGGTGTAGATTTAGTATTATTTGTTGGTGATTTTGGTAACGAAGCCGTAGAGTTAGTGGGTCGCATCGCTAGCCTCAATCTACCTAAAGCGGCAATCTTTGGTAATCATGATGCCTGGTATACTGCCAGCGATTGGGGCCGTAGCAAGAGTCCATACGACCCGCTAGTAGAAGACCGCGTTCAGCAACAAACCAACTTACTTGGTGATAGTTGTGTTGGTTATGGCAAGTTAGATTTTCCGCAATTTAATCTCTCTATTGTTGGTAGTCGTCCCTTTAGCTGGGGGGGGCCACAGTGGAAATATAGTGACTTTTATGAGGCTAGATTTGGGGTCGATAGTTTTGCTGCATCGACTCAGCGAATTGTCGAGATGGCAAATAATGCTACCTGCGAACATCTGATTATGATCGGACACAATGGCCCGACGGGACTAGGTGAAGACCCCGAATCCATCTGTGGTAAGGATTGGGGCGAACCAATTGGTGGAGATTATGGCGATCCTGATTTGGCCGCAGCAATCTCGATGCTCCAAGCTCAGGGAAAATCGATTCCATTGGTGACGTTTGGTCATATGCATCATAAACTCAGACATACAAAAGAACGCCTGCGTCAGCCAATTGTCGTTCAGCCGAATGGAACAGTTTATCTCAATGCTGCACGGTGCCCTCGGATTCTTTCGACGATCGAACGTACTGTTCGCAATTTTTCGCTAATTACTATTGTCGAGGGCAAAGTCGCTCAAGCTGGCTTAGTTTGGATGACCGAAGACTTTCAAGTAGGTTTAGAGGAAGTTTATTGGTCTAGAAGTTAGGTTTTAGATGTTGCTTGGTTGTGTCCACTAGTCTTTACAGCACGTCTAGGAGCCTGTGGATATTGTAGCGTGACAATCCGGTGGTAGGTTCATCATTGGCGTAGCCTCTCCGTCAGGAGAAACTGACGCTAAATAAATTTCTTGAAGATCGATCGAACACTAAAAAACGTACCCTCATCTGTTTCAGTTCGATCGATTAATCCCCGTCTAACCAATGAAACAATTGCCTTACCTACATCAGATGGAGACATATTTAATGACTCGATTAATCTAGATATGCTTATCGATTCAGCCTCACCAGCTAATGATTTGATAACTTCTTGTTCTACGGTTGATAGTCTACTAAATTGATGAGTCAGCAGTGATTCGATCTCTTCAGTCAGGAATAGTTCTCCATGTTTACAGAATTCACTAACTTTACCACCAAATAGCTTTTTAATCGCGATCGATATCGACTCTAAATAAGCTGGATTTCCACCCAAATAATCAATGGCATAATCTCATCGATCCTCATCACTCAAACCCTTAGCCCTCAATATTTCCCTACCACCTTCACCCAATCTACTGAGTGGTAAGGAGTGAATCGAGCTATTATTTCCCATCGCTACAGCAAATTCACTCGGTTCTTCACGACTCAGTAGCAATACACAACTCTGATGATTTGTCTCCCAAATCCGTCGAAATAACTCCCGGTACTCTCGATATTTCTCCGTATAATTACCAGCTAATTCTCCACTACTAAACAGTCGATCGAGATCGTCTAATATTATCAAACAGCGATGCTCTCGGAAATGTTCGAGCAGTAGTGATAATCTAGCTTCTAAATCTAATGGTGGTTCTGGTAAAGCATCGATATTGAGTGACGCAATTAGGTTTCGATCGATAAATTCCACCACAGAACGCTGACAGCCTAAACTCTGCCAGACGATCTCATCAAACTCATCTTTAAGCTCTTCTACTAATTCTCTAGCTAGAGCAGTTTTACCAATACCAGCAGTACCGGAGATAACGATCGATCTAGATTGCGCTGTGAGTATCCATTGCTTAAGTAAATCTAGCTCTTGAGTGCGCCCATAAATAGGCGCGAGAGCTGGAATGGTTTTTAAATACTGTGAAGTATTCGATCTATCTGTCTGTTGATGTCTGTTATATGAGTGATTATTTAGTGTGATCTCAGAACAGATATTAACAGATGAGACAAAGAACGATGAACTATTTGTCGATTGATACCGTTCGATAGTAGAGCGAAAATTTACCTTCTTTACTTGTTCTCCTACAGCCTCAGAGATAGCCTTCCACAAGCCAGCAGCAACATCATTAATGTGAGATTGCTCACAGTAGTTATCTTTGGCTATCTGTGAATATTTTTTACCCTGACATACGCCCTCAATAATTGCTCTCTCTAAGTCGCTCAGGTGCTTATTGCGTGACGCAAAGACTAGATTATCAGCTATTTTCAAGGCTTTAGCAATATCCATAGTGAGGCGGTAGACTACATTATTCCTATTTTATCCTACTTTTTTGTAATTAAACCCATTACTTTTATTCCGGATCTAACTGGATGCTTGATGGTGTCACGCTCGATCGTTCTTTTGTAACTCCCTATTTTTTCCTATCGACGATCGACTTCAGCATGACTACGATTGTGGTTACTAGCGGAAGACACTAGTTTTCAGACTTTAGCCTCGATCTCTCCTTAGAGATTATCGATATAAATTCACTACACTTGCTGAAATAAAATGAAAATTAAAAACTCAATCGTACTTTTTGCTATCTTAGCCACTTCTATATTTCATGCTAAACCTTCAACAGCAGAGTGTATTAATAGCCCAACTATATTTTATCCAACTACTGAGTCAGTTTCAGTTGGAGCTAGACCTAAACAGGCTGTCTACTATACCTTAGTATCTTCAGATTCTAATACTCAAATTGGTTGTACTGTAGACAGAACCAAAGTTATAAGCTTTGCAATTCCTGACGATTCTTCTTTATCAGTTGTAGATGTACAACTTTATATAAATGGAAGAAAACTTCGACCTAGAAGAATGACAAGAGGTCAGGCAATTAAGATAGTTCTTACTCCAGATAAAGTACAAGATTACAAACTCGACTTCAAACTGATAGGCTCGAATAGTTATGAAGGAAAATTGTATTTTCTTGACTTTGATATCTAGGCTTAATGTTAACGTTGCACCTTAGATACTATCTGAGATGGTGAAACAATAAAAATCCAAGAGTTATGTAATTTCAAATGAATATATCGAAAACTTTAGTATCTTGTTTAATAATGTTGAGTATTAGTATTGTAATAGCAGGATGCAATAAATCCTCATCGCAAATTAGTAGTCTTCCAGTTGCCGAAACATCACCTACGCCTGTTGAACCTGTTAAAGCTCCTGAAGTGTATGATGTTATCTGTTTTCAAGCAATGGGTCTTGCTGTTAGCCGCACCATGTGCGATCCCGAACAAACTTATAAAATATTGAGAAATAGTAAAATTACTGTCTCTCTTGACAAAAAGACTAGTGTACAACAAGGAAGTTATACAGTAGCTAGTTATAACTACGATCTAGATAGAAAGCGAGAGAAAATTACTGCTTCTGAAATGGAGTCACTAGCATCACAAAGTGCTAATGTTTATACAATATATTACAATAGAATGGTTACTTGGGGTGAGGATAAGCATCTTATAGAAGTGCAACTTTACAATAAAGATATTGGTAGCTTTAAAATGTTCGACCAAAGTTCAAGCACAGTAGTTTTTGAAACTGGAGATACTAAAGCTAGGGTTGAATTGCCTCCAAGAAAAGAAGGCTTAATGGGTGATATGCAAGCAGTACAGAATGGAGGCATATATAGGAAAATAGTTACTAATACCCAACCTGCAACTGGATCTGCTGGAGGTAAATTGGATGTAACCGACAAAGTTAAATTAGTTCCGCTCAAAACGGCGTTAGTAATGACTAATTCAGCGATCAAAGGTGGCGACATTGACAAAGCTAAAACTATGTTTAATAAGTTTTCTAGTTTATGGCTGACGGTAGAACCGATCGTTAAATCTAAAGCTGGCGATAAATATCCCGCAATCGAAAAAGATATCGCCACGATCGAAACTGCATTGGGTGAAGCTAATCCTGACAAAGTAAAAGCTGGTGAAGGCTTAACTGCGGCTATTCAGAGATTCAACGAATTAATGAAATAGTTACTTGAAAGTAGATCTGTAGGTTGGGTTGAGTAGTATTAGTAAAAATTGTAGGTTGGGTAGAACGATAGCGAAACCCAACATCCACACCAACACCCTAGAAATGTTGGGTTTCATTCTTCAACCCAACCTACCCTAGAGGATTTATCTGTCGATCGAGTGAGACTGTTAAACTTAAATTAGATTCAATCTTTATCGATCTATGAATACGATCGAATCGATCGAGTCTTTTACTCGAACTCAGCTATGATGTCCTCAATTTCATTTCTCTCAATATCTGATTGCTCTGACTTAGTATAGATAGTAACTAAGATCACTTGATCGATCGTTTTGACATAGTAAATTAATCGATAGCCACCACTCTTACCCTTGTGATTGTTGCTATTTTTAACTCTAACTTTATAAATTTCTAGATTCAGATCGGTGATTCTGTCTCCAGGCAGTTCACCTATAGCTAGTGACTCAACTATTGGAAGAACATCATCTTTAATATTCTGATATTTCTTTTCCAGGCTCTTAATCTTCTTCTGGAATTTAGCAGTTGCATCAACTTTAATAGAAACTGGTTGCTCATCCATCAACTTACTCCCACAGCTTAGAAGCAGGGATCGTATTCCCAGCTACAACATCTGCCCATCCTTCCCGAAAACTCTGCATTGGTGATTCATCATCTTCGTTATCTTCTTCGACTAAGACAATCACCTTAATTTTCGAGCCGAGCGGAATTTCTACTAAATTCAAATTTAGTATCTCTATATCTCCTGATGAGTCTATTCTTGCTGGTAGTTCGTAAGCTTTCATCATAATTTTTCATTATTTTCGTGAAACTCAGCACTTGTAAAATCTTCAGGAGTAGATTGGTTTTTGCCTGAGAACATACCTAATGTGATAAATCGACTCATCGGATTGACCTCGATGGAATCCAAGAAGGTAACTATCACTTTACTCGATCGAACATTTAATGGAATCTCCGTTAATTGGACCGTTCCATTTTCATAGGTTCCTGCTATCGATTGCAACATATTTGCATTCCTGGAATTAATATATACAGCCATAACGATCGATCGATTCTATTATCCTAGCCTAGAGATCGATCTTTGGCACTCATAGATCGGTTAGAACGATGATTACTATGTTTTCACCGCTGCTGAATGTTGTTTCAACACCTGCTTGAGATATTTCCCAGTATGGGATTTCGGATTCTTCGCCACCTGTTCCGGTGTCCCCACTGCTACTAATTCTCCTCCTTTATTACCACCTTCTGGCCCCAGATCGATCGTCCAGTCGGAGCAGCGAATCACGTCCAGGTTGTGTTCGATGACGATGATGGAGTTCCCCTTATCTACTAGCCTTTGCAGCACGTCTAGGAGCTTGTGGACATCGTAGAATGACAATCCGGTGGTGGGTTCGTCGATTAGATATAGGGTTTTTCCGGTGGCGCGTTTGGAGAGTTCGGTGGCGAGTTTGACGCGTTGGGCTTCGCCGCCGGAGAGGGTGGGGGCGGTTTGTCCGAGTTTGACGTAGCCCAAGCCGACATCTACGAGGGTTTGCAAGCGGGTGGCGGCGCGGGGGATATTTTGGAAGAATTCTAAGCCTTCTTCAACGGTCATATTTAGGACATCGGCGATCGATTTGCCCTTATATTTAACTTGGAGGGT
>JANYIT010000082.1 GCA_025358725.1 Chamaesiphon sp. GL140_3_metabinner_129_sub | reverse complement strand
TCCCTCCCCTTTACAAGGGGAGGGAGTGAGTGGGGTAAATATCTACGCATCAAATCAAATAAAATTCTCAGTTTTATATTTATGCAGCCCAAATTTGCGAGTGAATTAGCTTGGCAACAAGCAGAGTTTCTGATGCAACCGATATATATCCGGATTATCGATCGAATCCGCCAACAGGCGGAGGTTTCGACATGGGAGGTTAGTTATGAGGAGGTGAAGGAGCCACATCCGACGAATTATCTATGTCTGAAATCTCCAAATGGGCTGTTGAAATTTGATATTTGGGATTTATGTTATCAGGTATGTTTTCTCAATTATTATGGCAGTCACAGCGAAATTGGGAGTCAAGTTGTGGAGGTGGATGCTAGTTTGATTGATATGGAAGCGCAGATTCCTGATTGGACTCGCTTGGATGAGAAGGCTAAGGATGTGATTGTCCGCGTCTTTGAGAATTTACCTGCTTGAGGGGAATTGTAGATCTCAATCCTCCTGTCTTGTCGTTTTTTTATTCGGGGGGAACCCCCGAATAAAAACGCCGCTAAATCCCCCTTCAAAAGGGGGACTAAGCATCATGTCCTCCCCCTTTTGAAGGGGGGCTAGGGGGGATCTCGAGGATTTTCGAGTCAATCTAAAAATTAAAGATATATGTGTGGCTTCGATCGAACTAAAATATATGGAAAATATTAATTTGAATAATCTACAGACAACACTGCAAGCTGCTAAAACTGGTGCTGCACTATATGATAGTTCCAATTGGGGGAAAATTCTCGTTGGCGATCGAGATAGACTCCGGTTCTTGCATAATCAAAGTACGGCGGACTTTGAGAAACGTCAGGCTGGGGAAGGTTGTGATACTGTATTTGTGACTTCTACCGCAAGAACGATCGATCTAGCAACTGGATTAATATTAGATGATGAAGTATTACTAGTTGTCTCGCCCAATCGTCGGGAATATTTATTTAATTGGCTCGACAAATATATCTTTTTTGCCGATCGAGTCACGTTAAAGGATGTTACTGCTAGTCTGGCTAGTTTTACTTTGATGGGTGCCGAGAGTGCAGCGATATTAGAACGATGGGGATGTCCAAATTTGACAAATCTAGCCCAATCTAGTCATCAATTATATCACGTCGATGGTATTGAAGTCCGGATCGCGATCGGGACTGAATTGGGCTTGCCTGGATATCGCTTAATAGTCGTTGGCGGAGCCTCTCCAGAGGAGAATCGATCTCAGTCGGCAACATTGCAACAAAGTCTGACTAATTTAGGTGCTGTAATTCTGGGCGAGGATGCCTGGGAATGCCTGCGCATCGCTCAAGGCAGACCAAAACCCGATGCGGAGTTAACGGAGGATTACAACCCCTTAGAGGTGGGTTTGTGGCAGACGATTTCGTTTAGTAAGGGCTGTTATATCGGTCAAGAAACGATCGCGCGGCTGAATACTTATAAGGGTGTGAAGCAGTATCTGTGGGGCGTTAAGTTAACTGGATCTGTGGCGGTGGGTACGGTAATTACTGTTGATGGGGAAAAAGTTGGAGTTTTGACTAGTTGTCGTGAGATCGATGGCGAAGTAAGGGGATTGGGCTATGTTCGATCGAAGGCTGGTGGGGTAGGTTTAAAAGTAATGTTGGGTGATGTCGAAGGGGAAATTATTAGTCTTCCTTTTGTTCGGCATGAATATCCAGTTTAGATTTAGTTAGCAAGTACGATATTATTGATTTTGCTAACGGGATTCAACCTAATTTTACTAATGGAATAAATTGAGAAAAATTGAGCAATTAAATCGCAAGCAAATAAAATTACAATGCTAAATATTTTATTATTACCATCTGATTTTTCTTCTTTGCCTATTTGGCAAGTTAGTACGTAATATTTCCCTACATGCATTAATGTGTTCATTGCTAGCAAAAGATCGCTTAGGGAATATTACACAAAAACCATCAGATTCATATAGCAAAAATAAATTTGAAGTTTCTTGCCAATATTCAAAAATTGACCATTCAATTCTTGGTGATGACAGTATTTCCCTATTTCTCAAACTTTCATTGTTTATTTCTACACTACCCTCGTTTGCCGATTTGGGTCTACTATCCCAATGCTTTTTGATCCTAAAATATCTACTCAGATGAATTAAATAATTAATTAAGCTACAAACAATTATCAGAAATAAATACAATAAAAGTGTCGATAGGAATATCTCTTGAAAATAGAGCGGTCCTTGAAACCATCCAAAAACTAGATAAATCGACAACAAAATTCCGTGAAAAATCAAGACGTAAACAATGAGTTCGGGTCTTGTCTAAGCTATTTCTACTTCTATTAAATCTTCTAATTTGAGGCGATATTCAAGTTTCATAATACGCTCCTTGAGTAGCTAATAATATGCTCATTAAAAAAGCAGAATAATCATCTTTGTTAACATGATCGTTCTGCTTTTAATCAATTGCTGTCTATTAGATTAAAATTGATCGCTACCTGTGGCTGGTGGTGCTGCGGTGCCACCTGCTTGATTGAGGAAGAGATTTTGGGCTGCATCGTTTTGGTAGATACAGGTAATGTCGGGTTTAGATTCCAAATTACCTGTAAATCCGAAGGTATTCATCTTCTGTTTACATTCGCGAACTTGATCGCCATTTAGTAGTTTTCGCTGTTCTAAAATAGACCAGTTATTACTACGCATTACGCAGCCTGGGGTCATTTTTGGCTGGGATACATATACTTTAAAAGGGCTGAGGGTGACGAATAGTCGGGCATCCATGACCATTGCGCTAGCACCATATTGAACGCATAATTCGGGGTTGGGTGCAGATCGATCGATAAAATCGCGAGAAGCTACGTTTTGCGGATCGATGGTAGCTGTGGAGCTAAAGGCTACGCCGATACCGATACCGACGATCAGAATCGCTGATGCTACGGCAATCTTTGCCCAGTCAAAGAGCGATTTACCAGACTTTTTTCCTGGGGCTTCTGGCGGGAGGTTTTTTGGCTCATAATCGTAATCGTCGTAGTCGTCATCGTAACGATTCGGTCTTCTTCTGTTCATATCTGTAGTAACAGGGCAAATCTTGCGCATCTGTCTTAGATTATAACAAAAGTCGTAAGTATTAAGGGTAGGGGTAATTCATGAATTACCCCTACCCTTAATATCGAATTTTCGTAGGGTGTGTTAGCGACAGCGTAACGCACCCTACGGCTACTTCTCCAAGAAGTCGGGGATCTAGCAAGCGCAAACGTCATGTTGAAAACCCTTAGACTGTTGCAGGTTCAACTTTATGGACTCTGTGCTTATTGGTACTCGAACTAGTCGTTTCGTTGACTTCGAGGGGGACGAATTCAATGTGATTGAGTAGGGTAGTGACGAAGGCGAATAGGAGGAATGGTAGGGATAAAACTAAGATCAATCCTACTGTTGCGAGGGCGTAAATTTGGCGAGTGGTACTCCACAGAGATAAGGCAGAAGCAAGACTGAGGAAAATTACCATTAACCAAATTACAATCTGCCCGTAGATATCACTAAAGGTCAGGGTGCAGTTCATGCGATATCTCTGCTTGTCCATAGGTTGTTACCAAAACTATTGCTACTAATTTCAGCATAGATCTTTCGTTGCACTATTCTCATTTTCTCAATCAATTGATATGAATTGTTATGGATGTTTACAGATTCTCAGGAGGGTTGTGATGATGCACAAGATCTACCCACCCCGCCCTTTGGGCACCCCTCCGTGGAGGGGATTTTCCCCCACAATTTAGCTGTGTTTGTTACAATAGATTAAGCATCCTAGGAGCAGCATACATGACTATTTCGATCGATCCGAAAACCTTCCTCTTATCAAAACAACTACCAAATCTGAGCTATTCGTCTACTACCCATCGGTTTGATGAAACTTGGGAGGCTCCTTTATCGACGCTGCTGGGTTTGGGTAGAGCTGCGGGTGCGGATTTTGTGGAGTTTTTCTTAGAACGATCGAATTATATTAGTTGTCTGGCTGAGGATGACCAAATTACTAGTATTTCGCCCAAGCTATCTACAGGCGCGGGAGTGCGGGTATTTAAGGGGAAGGCGGATTGTTATGTCAGTACCAATGACTTGTCGTTTACGGGGCTGCGAGCTGCCTTAGAAAAGGCGTTGGGGATTATGGCATTGCATTTACCTGCGCCGAATTCTTATGTACCGGAAATTAATCTGGAATTGTTGCGGGATTATGCGACGCGGAAGGGGAAGGATAGCTGGTTGGGTGAATGTAGTTCGATGCGGGAGATGGCTGATGTTTTGCTGGCAGCGAATGGGAAGCTGAAGCAAACAGCGACGCACATTCAATCCCGTCGGGCGGCTTATTTCTGCGATTGGCAAGAAGTTTTGGTAGCATCTAGTGATGGGACTTTTGCGCGGGATATTCGGTTGACACAATCGGTAGGTCATAACTTATTATGCGCTGATGGGGCGAATCGATCGTCGATCGGGCAACGAGTTGGCGATACTAGTAATCCAGGGTTTTTGACGAGCTGGGATTATGGGGCGACGGCTGAGGATGTATCGGAGTCGGCGGGGAAGATGCTTTATGCTGACTATGTAGAGTCGGGGACTTATCCGATTATTATGGCGAATAAGTTTGGTGGGGTGATTTTCCACGAGGCGTGCGGACATTTATTAGAGACTACCCAAATCGAGAAAAATACCACTCCATTTGCCGAGATGAAGGGGCAAAAAATCGCCCACGAAAGTTTGACAGCTTGGGATGAAGGTTTGTCTGGTAATGCTTTCGGTACTATTGATATGGACGATGAAGGAATGCCATCCCAACGTACATTATTGATCGAGAATGGTATCCTTAAGAATTTTATCGCCGATCGAGCCGGATCGATCCGCACTGGACATCCCCGCACGGGAAGTGGGCGACGTAATGGTTATGCGTATGCGGCGGCGAGTCGGATGCGGAATACTTATATCGCTCCAGGCGATCATAAAGTAGAGGATCTGTTTGGATCGATCGAGAAGGGCATTTATTGTAAGAAAATGGGTGGTGGTAGCGTCGGTGCTACTGGGCAATTTAACTTCTCTGTGGATGAGGCTTATTTAATTGAAAATGGCAAAGTTACCAAGCCACTCAAGGGGGCGACGTTAATTGGTGAAGCCAAGGAAATCATGACGAAGATTTCGATGTGTTCGGAAGATTTAGGGTTAGCTGCTGGTTTTTGCGGCTCGGTAAGTGGCAGCGTTTATGTAACAGTTGGACAGCCACATATTAAGGTCGATTCGATTACTGTTGGGGGACGATAATTTTGGTCTTTAATTTGGATCTGTAGGGGCGGGTTTATGCTAAAAATTTTAGCAATTACAAATAACCTTAGAACGAACCCGCCCTCACCCACAAGCTAATCGAATTGATTTGCGGCGGAGATCTACCCACCCCGCCCGTTGGGCACCCCTCCTCGGAGGGGATTTTCCATGCTAACAAAGCTAGTGATGTAGGGCGGGTTCAAATTAGATTTATAGCTACGTTTGAATTAATGGTATAAACCCGCCCCTACAGCATATTGAATTATCAACTATCTATCAATTATCAACTAATTTACCTATGCCTCTAAATATCCAAACTGTCTCAAATTCCGCTCGTCAAATCGCCACCAAATTAGGTATCTCCAAATTCGATTTATCCGGTTCCACTGTTGATGAAACTAGCGTGCAAGTAGATAAAGGCGAACAAAAACAAGTCAAAGCTTCTAATCGTTCTGGAATCACAGTACGAGTCTGGAATAATGAGAATACTGTTGGAATTACCAGCACCACTGATGTGGATGATGTTGGATTAGAGCTTGCATTAAAAAGTGCTTATGAAGCGAGTTTTTTTGGGATTAAAGAACATGCACCAGATTTTAGTCCTGAAGCGACTGCACCAATTGCCGATGTTAAAATCGAAGTGGGTGAAGCGGCGACAGTACCGCAATTAATTGAGAGCTTGGTGAATGCAGAGCGGAAATTATTAGATGCTCATGAAGCGATCGAGAGCGTGCCTTATAATGGTTTATCTCAGCGATCGATGAATCAATTTTATCTCAATAGCGATGGTGCAATTCGGAGTGATTCACATTCTTTTACATCGCTGTATCTCTATACCAAAACCGAGCAGGAAGGGAAAAAGCCTCGCAGTGCGGGAGCTTTTGAAATCAGCCATAGTTTCGCGAAATTAGATGTCCAAAAATGTATCGATGAAGCTGCTGAAAAAACTATCAGTCATCTCAACTATGAGAAGGTATCTTCCGGTAAATATACGATCGTTTTTTCGCCTGATGCTTTCTTGAGTTTGCTTGGTGCATTCTCCAATCTATTTAATGCCCAAAGTATTCTCGACAATCAAAGTTTGTCTACGCCTGAATCTCTAGGTACTCAGATTGCTTCGCCATTATTATCTGTCGCTGATGATGCACTGCATCCGAGCAATATTGGCATTGAAACATTCGATGGTGAAGGTACGCCAACTCGCCGCATCGATTTGATTGACAAAGGTATTTTATCATCGTTTATTCACAGTGCGGGAACTGCTAAACGGATGAATGCGAAACCAACAGGACATGCAAATATGGGATCGAAAATTACTGTTTCGCCCCATTTCTATCATGTATCTGGCGGTGAGCAAGTAGATGATAAATACAATCTCGATACGGCTGAGAATGTGATCTTAATTGATGACCTTCAAGCCCTTCATGCGGGTGTACAATCATTGCAAGGTTCGTTCTCGTTGCCTTTTGATGGTTGGGTGATTAACAAGGGTGTCAAGACTAGTGTAGAGTCCGCAACTGTTGCCGGAGACTTCCGCGAATTGTTAAACTCGATCGTGCATATCGAGCCGAAAGAAGAGCTGACAAATGGTGGTGTCTGTCCGCGAATTTGGGTGGAGGGATTGTCTGTGACTGGTGAATAGATTTTGGCTCTCTAAAATGAATATAGTTAATCAAATGTGAGGACATATCCCCGACTTCTTAAAGAAGTCGGGGATATTGCCGAGAACGCAGAGAAAGAAGAAGAGAGATCTGTTAGTCTAAAATAAATATAGTTAGGGCTTGCTGAAGATCTCAGCAAGGCATTCACTGCAGGGGTTTTGAGCCTTTTTTTGCGAATCAAGTGCAAGGTTTTGATGCTTAAAGGCTCAAAACCCTTGTACTCGATCGCTTGAATCCCTCGATCGAGCGAA
>JANYIT010000079.1 GCA_025358725.1 Chamaesiphon sp. GL140_3_metabinner_129_sub | reverse complement strand
GAAATTAAAATAACCAAAGTTATTATAAAAGATTATCCTCACTTAAAAGACAAGATCTATCGATCGCTTAACTTTGAAGACAGATTGTTTGAAAATAATAAGCATCAGATATTTCCATCAGCATTGCCAATGAAAACTAGTACTCTTTGTCAACTTAGAGATGACTTCTGGCAACAAAGCCATAGCGACGGAATTGCTTATTATCGACAAGAATCTAGTCATAGTTCTGATAATTTTATCGAACATTACATTAGCAGTAGTAAAGATATTCAAGTTCTGCCGTGGGATAGTGCTAGACAAATTATTGATAAATTTGGATTCAATACAGTTTTGTTGCAACTGCTGTTTGCAGCTCACGCCGTCAAATGCGACCGACCCTGGGATAGTAAGTTTTCACTAAGGGGTACCGATATCATTAGAGAGTTAGGGTGGGATAAAAGAACGGATGTTCCCTTACATGCAAAGCTACTAGAACTAGCTAATACTGCCTTTGCTCTAGATTGTTTATTAATTAAAGCTGTTTGGGAAGAACCCAAACAAAGAAAAGGTAAACGCTCTGTGGCAATTGAAACATCTAGAATGTGGAATATTCAAGTCAGAATGATTGGGCAAATGGATCTCGCAGGAAAAGTAGATTCTCCTGAAGAACTATATATTACGGTTAGACCTGGATTATGGACTCAGGGATTTATTAATAGTGGTAATATCAATTCCCAGGATGCACTATATCAATTTGGCTATCTTGCCCAAGATGTGATGAAAATGAATCCTTATCACAATGAATTAGCATTGAGATTAGCGATTCATTTAACACTGGATAGCCATATCGAACAAATTTTAGAATACCGAGTTAGAGAACTACTAGAAATAGCGATCCCAAAGTCAAAAATTGAGTTGGATTGTCAAGATAGAGATCGAAAGTATAAACTCAAGCAACAATGGGATCGGGCGATTGCTAAACTGATCGAACTTGGTTGGGAAATTGAATTTGATAAGGAAACCTATCCCGAAGGAATTCAACCAGGTAGTGATGTGCGAAATCAACACGGATATATCGAGCGACTACTCAACGCCAAAATCTACATCAGATCGATGTTTCCTCAAAGAGTTGATGTCAATTGTCCGTTGCCGAATTTACTCATGCCAGAATTACCCCCACAGATAAGTTCTCAACCTACTGTTAAACCCACGCCCATACAGGTACCAGTAGCGATCGAGGATATTCCTAACTTCAATATGCGTGCGGCTAGAACAGCCAAAAAACTGACCCAAAGGGAACTGGCGGTGGCGATGGGAGTATCTCAAAGTTTGGTCGCACAGTGGGAAAGGGGAGCAAAATCGATCGATGACAAACATCTGATTAAACTCAAACAGATTCTAGACATTAGCTAAATAGTACCTTTACATTTCTTTATACAGCTATAGTCTTTACACAGAAAGCTTTTGGAGCATTTTAACTGCTATTTAAACTTGAGTACCAAATTTCCAAAATTGTACTCAAAATAAAAGTTCCAAAATTAGTACTCAAACCATTGCTACTTAGCCAAAAAATCGTGAGTACCATTTTCCCTAGTATCCCGCGACGATCGCTCTAGTATCCCGCGACAATTTGCTCTAGTATCCCGCGACAAGGGATACTCAAACCCATTGAAATCGTAAAAATGGTACTAAAGAAATATACAAAAATGGCTTAAAACACCGATTTTTAAACTCAGGTATGCTTTATGGGCTGGAAATACAGTGATGTATCTCCCAGTGAAATTTTTCACGCCAGATCGCAGGACTGCACTACCACTTTTCCTGCTGCGGCTCTTAACCAGAAGTCACAGCAATGCTCGGCAACACAACTACCCCGTTCGCTCGTTCCAAATTTAACGCCTATAAAGGTTTAGGCAACTCCTGCCCCGTCTGTGCTAGCACTTCGGGGAAATGTCGTTGGCAACCATACGAGCTTTCTGCCAAAAACGGTAAAACCACCCCCACCATCAAAACCCTGTGCATGACTGGGGCGGGTGGATATGGCAACCCCGATTATCACTACTTCAACGATACCCGCGACGGACAGTGGGGCGTATACATCCCCCGCGTCGATTGGAACGAGCATCGCGGCGAAGACCGTCAAGCGACCCCAGCAGAAAGAGAGGAGTGGGTCAAAAACCAACAGCTCAAGCAGCAAGCACTACTCGAAGCCGAAAATCAGCGTAGAGCCGAATCATTACCAGCTCTGGAACGAGACATTGCGGCGCGGGCAATCTTAGCCCAACTTTCTCTAAACGAGATCGATCGCAAAGATTTAGTCAAACGTGGTTTTACCCGACAGCAGATCGCAGAAATCGGCTTCAAAAGCGTTGAAAAGTTCCAAAGACTCAAAGCACCCGTCAATCCTCGCTTTCCTGGTGTCAATATTCAGGGCAATCGGTTAAATAATGGCTCCATCGGTGGGATTCTGATTCCCATCTACACCATCACAGGTGAAATCGTTGCTTTCCAAATTCGGAACCGAGAACAGTCAAAATCCCGCTATCGCTGGCTATCGAGTACCTGGGAAAAAAGCCGAGAAAACGGCCCTGTACCCAACCTCCCCAATGGTGAAATTCCGCTTACCTTCTCTTACCCCCAACTACTAGGAGTCCAACCCGTATTAAAGTCAATCGGTTTAGCCGAAGGAACGGGAGCTAAACCCAACCTAGCTGCGATCGAAATGGGGCAACAGGTTATCGGTGCGGCGGGGGGACAATTCTTATCTGCTCCAGAACAGTTAAAAGATGCTCTAGAACGGTGGAGAGCTTCAGTTATCGATCTCTACCTTGATGGTGAAGATATTTACAAACCTCAAGTCATCCGCCGTTGGGTAAATCTCTACTATCAATTACTGGAATGGGGCTATAAACCTCGATTCATGTATTCGGGACGAGATATCGATGAGTTGGAAGATTTACTTCTCCTGCGTGAAATCGATCTAGATGACCTCGAATACCTTGTTAGCAGTAAGTTACCACCACCCCCA
>JANYIT010000075.1 GCA_025358725.1 Chamaesiphon sp. GL140_3_metabinner_129_sub | reverse complement strand
CTCCCAGTCGATGCGTCGCTGTCTCACCTTTTTTGACGGGGAACCCGTCCAAAGGTGATCCGCTGCTTGGGTATGGGTCACGGATGGGTTCCCCATCCGTTGAAGATATTTTAATTTTAACCGCAGAGAGCGTAGAGAAGTTGATAATGGGAGGTGTTAATTTGTCGATCGATCCATTTTTAAAAACTGCATTAATCGTTGGCGGAGGACAGGGAATTGGGTTGGGATTCGTGCGAAGGTTACTCGCAGAAGATGATCTAGAGCGCGTCTATGCTACTTATCGACGATTAGAATCAGCAACGGAGTTATTAGCAATAACAGATCCCAAGTTATGCTGTCTTCAAATGGATATTACCGATGAAGCTCAAATTGCGGCGGTAATTAAACAGATTCAAACCGAGACTACTGCGCTCCATTACATTATTAACTCTGTCGGTATTTTACATGAAGGAGAGATGCAACCAGAGAAAAGTTTACGACATATTAATGGGGAACAACTGTTGCGTTATTTCCAAGTTAATAGTGTGGGCGCGATATTATTGTTCAAACAAGTACAGCCATTATTAAAGCATAGAGATCGATCGATCCTTGCAACAATTTCGGCTAAAGTTGGCAGTATTGGCGACAATCAACTTGGTGGTTGGTATGGTTATCGCGCCTCAAAAGCCGCACTAAATATGTTCATCAAGAATACTGCGATCGAATATAAACGAACTTGTCCCAATACAATTTTGGTTTCACTCCATCCAGGGACAACAGATACGCAATTATCTTTACCATTCCAACGCAATGTTCCACCGGAAAAGTTATTTTCAGTCGATCGAACTGTGGGACAATTATTAACTGTAATAGATGGATTAGCTACTAGTGACAGCGGAGAATTCTTTTCCTGGGATGGTAGCCGTTTACCCTGGTAACGTGAATTCAAAATAATTATTTGGATGAAAATTATTCGACATACTAAAATTTGTCTAGAACTAGGATCGAAAGATCCTTATACTGCGAAAGTAGCTTTAAGTTTTGGCATTATGTCTCTAGCGATCGGTTGTATCTCATTTGATGCCAAAATTATATTTATTATTGGTGCATTGATTTTAATATTTGGTGCAATTACAGCCAACTTCGAGATGAATTGTAAGTTTGATCGTGAACTTAGTTCATTCAAACTCAATTATCGTAATTTGATTCGTCAAAAAAAGATTGAGCGAGTGTTAGAGGATATCAATGATATTAGATTGGAACAAGATACAGATGTTGAAGGAGGTGTTTTTTACTGGTTAGTCATCATGATGAAATCTGGTGAAGAGATACCTATTCCTCACCTGTTACATACATCATGTGACCTCAAAACATGCGAGTTAATTGTTGCAGAAGTTAGATCGTTCATCCATAACACAATCTAAATTACCCTACCTAAAACTGATATCAAGAATTATTCCTCGATTTCAGCGAAGTTAACTCGATCGTAAATATCATTCAGGCTGAGAGCAAGATCAATAGATCCTAACTTCACAATCCCCTCAGCCTTAGTATAATCGGTCAGCAACCACTGTCCTTCACTAGTTTTGACGTATTGCATCAGATGATAGCAAGATTGGTCGATGAGGATATATTCTTGGAGTTCGGGAATCGATCTATAGTAGGTGAATTTATCCCCCTGGTCATAATTTTTGGTTGATTTTGACAAGACTTCCACAATTAACCGAGGATTGGTAAAAGTGGTGGTATTTTTTTCGGTATAAATTGGTTCGCCTTGAATCAGCATCACATCTGGATAGGTATACTGACGATTCGGTGGTATCCACAGTCTGACATCGGACATATACACTTCATAGTTTTGCCCTTTCAAGCTAAACGTTAGATTGGTAGCTACATTTAGGCTGATTCTATTATGATTTGTCGTCCCTCCAGCCATAGGGATAATTTTTCCGTTACGGTATTCACTTTTAAATTCGGCTTTTTCTTCTAGTTCCAGATATTCGGCTGGCGTGTAGCTTTTTTGGAGTAATTGCATAAGATTAAACCTCTAGAATTGTTCGAGTCTCTCTTGTAGAATCTCTTTTTGTTTTTCGGCTTCGATTAAACTATCTTTAGTCTGTTGCACTACTTCTGGGGTAGCACGTTCGATAAACTTGGTGTTATTTAATCGACTGTGAATCGATTCTATCTCTTTATCAATTTTATCAATCTTCTTCTGAATTTTGGCTTTGAAGGCTTCAAGATCGACTACGCCTGTTAGTGGTAAGATAATTTGAACGGTAGCAAAGACACTGGCGATCGATCGCGTTGGTTCTTCGGCTAGTTTATCGACGATGGTAAGTTGTTCGATTTGTGCTAAATCACAGAGATAAGTTTTTCCACGCTCTAAGATTTGACGCTCTTGTTCGCTATCGCTTTGAATGATAATGGCGATCTTAATCGCCCGTTTGAGATCTGCTTCGGCGCGGAGGTTGCGGATGGTGCGAGTTACGCCGATGAGGAGTTCAAATTCTCGATCGAGTTCCACATCAATTAAGCTAAAATCACTAATTGGATACGGCTGAATTGAGATATCATTTTTCTCATCGCTCTGAGTGAGAGTCTGCCAAATTTCTGCTGTAACGTGGGGCATGAATGGATGCAATAATTTTAAAATGCCATCCAAGATCGAGGCTAAGGTTTGGAGAACAACTAATTTGCTATTTGGATCTGAATCTTTTTGGAGCCGTGATTTGACTAGCTCGATATACCAGTCGCAGAAATCACCCCAGAAGAATTCATATAGTCCTTTGGCTGCTTCACCTAGCGCATATCGATCGATATTATCGCCTGTTTTTTGAACGGTTTGATGAAAGCGAGATAAAATCCATTTATCGGCTACTTCTAATGATTCAGTTGCTGGTGCTGCAAGATTATCGCCGTCAAATTTGAACTCTGATGTCTCAAAATTCATCATTACAAATCGCGCTGCATTCCAGATTTTATTCGTGAAATTACGACTCGCTTCGACGGATTCAGATTCGTCAGTTTTGCGGTTATATTGAATCCGAATATCTTGCCCCGCACCGACTACTTCACGCACCAAAGTATAGCGAAGTGCGTCGGTACCGTATTTGTCGATCAGTAATAATGGATCGATGCCATTGTTAGCAGACTTCGACATCTTCTTGCCATTTTCATCTAGCACTAACCCGTGGATGTAGACATTCTCAAATGGCATTTTACCAGTCAGATATCCTGACATCATCGTCATTCTGGCAACCCAGAAAAAGATAATATCAAAACCTGTTACCAGCGTCGATGTCGGATAGTACATCTCCAAATCCGCCGTATTTTCCGGCCAACCTAAAGTCGAGAATGGCCATAAACCAGACGAAAACCAAGTATCTAATACGTCAGGATCTTGAACTAATTGTACATCTGTACCGAACTGTTCGATCGCTTGTTCTCGTGCTTCCGCTTCACTTTTAGCCACGAAGAAAGGAGTATTATCGGTTATTTCTCCACCCGTCTCACTAACTGCATACCAAGCCGGAATTTGATGTCCCCACCACAATTGACGCGAGATGCACCAATCTTGCAATTTGACCAACCAATCCCGATATACTTTTATCCAGCGTTGAGGGACGAATTCGGGGGAATTCTGGTTATCTAAATGATCCAGACAGTTATCCGCCATCGGACGAATTTTGACAAACCATTGAGTCGATAATAATGGCTCTACAGGTACCTTGCCTCGATCACTATAAGGTACAGTATGCTTGTATGCTTCGATCTTAACTAAATTACCCAACTCTTCTAATTTAGCAACCAGATTGCGACGCGCTGCAAATCGTTCTTGACCTTCAAATTCACCAGCATTCTCATTCAGAGTGCCATCCTTATTCATGATATTAATCAGAGGTAAATTATGACGTTTACCCATCGCAAAATCATTCGGGTCGTGAGCGGGTGTCACCTTCACACAACCAGTTCCAAAATCAGCCTCAACAAAATCATCACCAATGATCGGAATTTCGCGCCCAACAATTGGTAAAGTAACCGTTTTACCAATCAGATGTTGGTATCTTTCATCCTTCGGATTTACCGCCACTGCTGTATCACCTAACATCGTTTCAGGACGAGTAGTCGCAACTTCAATATATCCCGAACCATCGCTCAACGGATATCGAAAATACCATAAACTCCCATTAGTTTCCTTATTCTCTACCTCCAAATCCGACACCGCAGATTGTGAAGCCGGACACCAATTGACTAAATACTGTCCCCGATAAATTAATCCATCCCGATGCAGCCGGACAAACGCCTCTAATACCGCCTTAGACAGCCCCTCATCCAGCGTAAACCGTTCCCGCGTCCAATCCGCCGAGACACCCATCCGCTTGAGCTGATTGACTATCGTACCGCCAGACTCAGCCTTCCACTCCCAAGCGCGTTCTAAGAACTTCTCGCGTCCGACATCATACCGAGTCTTACCCTCAGCCTTGAGCTGCTTCTCTAAGATCGTCTGTACCGCAATACTCGCGTGATCCGTGCCAGGAAGGAATAACGTATTGTCCCCCAGCATCCGATGATACCGAATCAGTGCATCGATGAGCGAACTTTCAAAGGCATGTCCCAGGTGCAAACTCCCCGTCACGTTTGGCGGTGGAATGACGATACAGAAGGGTTTCCCACCTTTAGCCGGATCGACTTTATAGGTTTGGTTGGTGTCCCAAATCTGTTGCCATTTGGCTTCGGTTGTCTTTGCGTCGTACTGGGGGGGAAGATTAGCTGTCATGGGATACTTGATGCGTCGATTTGCCTCTATTTACGATTGTGCCACAGTCGGGATGTTGATGCGGATTTTAGTTGACTTCCCCATGTCCGATATGACATAATTGTGCTATAACTACGAATTGAGCACCGATGAATAGCACAAATAAGTATCAAATCAATAAAATTTTAATACATGAATTCTTCCAACGACAGTAAAGAAATTGTTTTGTTCTTTGGCGAAATCAAAACGCCCCCATTTTCTAACTCCGCACGAGCTGAAACAGGTCTTCTGTTAAGACAGTTACAGGATGGGGAAATGCTCTCGATGCCTGAATCTAGACCGATGCCTAATATTGGCACACACTGTCACGAACTCAGAGTAAGTGATAGCGAAAATAATAAAGAGTGGCGGATCATCTATAGAATTGATGAGAATGAAATAGTTGTCTTTGATGTGTTTGCTAAGACAACTCAAAAGACTCCGCAACAGGTAATCAATAATTGTCAGAAAAGAATCAAACGATACAATGAACTCTTCGATGCCGGATAATTCCTCTTATATTAAGTTATGGATCCTATAAAAAGACAAAAAATAGAAGCCGCTGGTGGTAAAGTTGTCACTGTGGCTGAATTTCTAGATCTCTCACCGGAAGAGATGGAGATTATTGAAATTCGCTTATCATTGAGCAAATCACTGAAAAAGCTTAGACAGCAAGAGCAACTATCTCAACAAAAATTAGCTGAAAATATTAACTCTAGTCAATCGCGAGTTGCTAAAATGGAAGCTGCTAGTCCGTCAGTCTCGATCGATCTATTAATCAAATCGCTATTATCACTCGGTGCTACTCGTGAAGACATTGCCACGGCGATATCTGGAAAGTAATTTCTAAAAGATCTCATGTATCGATCGACCATTACTGCGACAAACCCGACTTTTTGAAAAAGTCGGGTTTGTGACCTCACGAGCATATAAACTATGAAGATTAAGAAATTGAGTAAAAAATCAAAACAACTTTAATTGAACAGGTGAATCATCAATAAATCTTGGTGGTAATGGATCGATTCTCCAGGGGAGAGGCTCCGCCAACGAAACACCAACCCCCACTAATGTCTCATGTAAATAACGCGCATTAATTGGAGATCGAGCCTCGATCGACTACAAAAATAGCAATTAAAACGGCTCCAAAGGCATCCTCTTCAGCCCCTTTGGATCTGTTGGCACCAGCTTGGTAGTTGCCATCTCAACTGGAACCGATTTTTGGTAGATATCGAAAAATTTTAAAATTATCCCGATCTAGTGTTCGATTATTTGAATAATAACGATAAGTAGATGGGCACAAACATTTGTAGGTGTAGTTTAACGCAATGTAACACTTAGGCTCAAGCCCAAGAGCCGATATCAAGCATGAAAAATGGGCAAGTCAAACTATCAAGTTTTCTAATCATTTATTTGAAAGCGATCGCAATCGTTTGAATATTTGCATGAAATTAGCTCTCAAAGCTTGAAAAATTCCGCACAAATAAGTTGAGAAAATGATGAATTCACCGTCCAAAGATGAAGAAGTTAAGGCTTCGTCAGCATTCTATACCCATCTAGGCAAACTTATTCATACGTTTTCCAACGATCGGCAGTATCCCATTCTGGCGTTCGTCGATATCAGTTTGTTTGCGATCTCGATTAGTGCGGCGATTGGCTTTGAGAGCGGACTTGACTTGCTCCCGACTGAAATTTGGCACCAAAGCAATTTCGTGGTGTTAGAGATTGCCATCAAGATTGGATTGTTCTGGTTGTTCAGCATTTATCAACAAATATTGCGAGATACCAGCGGAGAATTTATTTTCACGATTGCGAAGGCAGTATTAGCTAGCTGTCTAGCGATCGTCGTTATTAATAATTTATTCCTAGTTTCCACCATTCCCGCTTCTGTGCTGCTCAATGATGGAATGCTTACCCTAATTCTCGCGATTTCTTGCCGACTTGGCATCCGGCTGCTGCTGAAAAAAATCCAGCAGATCGATCGCTTTGAAAAAGAGACTGGTGGAGTAGTGATTTATGGCGCGGGTAGTGCTGGTTGTCTCCTTGCTCAAGCTTTAGCAGACAAAGGCAAAAAGTTAATTGGTTTTGTGGATGATAATCCCGATCTCCACGGTAGAACTGTGCGCGGTGCAAAAGTATATGCTCCAGCAGAATTACTCAAACTCAAGGCAAGCATTGGGTTTGAAGAAATTCTCCTGGCACTACCCTCGATCGACAGTCAACGAAAACGCGATCTTACCCAAAGACTTCAAATTCTAGGTGTACCTGTAAAAATTGTACCGAGCATTAATGAACTGTTAAGTGGCAATGTCTCTGTGAATAAAGTCCCTGAGCTAGACATTGAAGATTTACTCGGCCGCAAAGCCATCGCCGCTTATCCCGAACTGCTCCAACATGATATTACCGATCGAGTCGTATTGGTCACTGGTGGCGGTGGTTCGATCGGTTCCGAACTCTGCCGTCAAATTGCCAAACAGCAGCCCAGAATGCTTCTGGTCTATGAGTTACATGAGTTTGCCCTGTACCAAATGGACATGGAACTAGGCGAAAATTACCCCAATCTGACCAAAGTTGCTTGTTTGGGTTCTGTCACGGATACTCAAGCATTAACACGAATTCTCCAGAAATATAGTGTAGATATTATTTATCATGCGGCAGCTTACAAGCATGTGCCGATCGTCGAAGCAAATCCCATTTCGGGAATGGTTAATAATATTAGTGGTACACTCACGGCGGCTCAATGTGCGATCGATTGTGGCGTTGATAAATTTGTGCTGATCTCGACGGATAAAGCTGTCCGTCCCACTAATATCATGGGTGCCACCAAGCGCGTCGCGGAGCTGGTGCTCCAAGGATTAGCCGATCTTTCGACTCACAATACTTGTTTCACAATGGTGCGGTTTGGTAATGTCCTCGGCAGTAGTGGTTCTGTTGTCCCCCGTTTTCGCGAACAAATTACCTCTGGTAAGTCGATCACGCTGACTCATGCAGATATCACTCGTTATTTTATGACCATCCCTGAAGCGGCTACTCTAGTCATCCAAGCTGGCGCAATGGCAAAAGGCGGGGAAGTATTCCTACTTGATATGGGCGAACCTATCAAAATCTACGATTTGGCAGCACAGATGATCCGCTTGCATGGATTGGAACCCGAACGAGATGTCAAAATCGAGGTCACAGGGTTACGTCCTGGTGAAAAAATCTATGAGGAGCTACTAATCGATTGTGATGCCGCGTTACCAACCGGACATCCCAAGATTTTCTGTGCTCGTGAGGCGAAATTAGGCTGGAAGGAACTTGCACCCCAACTCACTACTCTACTAGATGCAGCGGCCGATTGTGCCGTCACTGAGTGTGTATCTGTTCTCCACGATTTAGTGCCTGAATATCAACCAATGGGACAATACGCTAAAGTCAAATCCGATCCAGCGGTGGCGGTATCGATGGCGGCATCTATTAGCGACAAGTTAAGAAAATCAGAGATTTATCAACAGGGGAGAAAAAATACGCCCAGCGGCACTGTTAAAACCAAAGTAACCGCTTGAAAGTTGTTGCAGCGCAATCTGCAACTCTCAATGCCTGATTGAATTGTTGCTTCAAATATCTCGATCTGCATGACATATATCCAAGTAAAAAATAATAGAGCGTTTCCAATTAATTGGAAACGCTCTATTATTTTTTA
>JANYIT010000065.1 GCA_025358725.1 Chamaesiphon sp. GL140_3_metabinner_129_sub | reverse complement strand
CGAACCAAACAAGAAAAAAGTCGGTGAAATCACCACGGCGCAATTGCAAGAAATCGCCCAAATCAAATTACCCGATCTCAATGCTAACGACATTGACGCAGCGATGAAAATCGTTGCTGGTACCGCCCGCAACATGGGTGTAGCCATCGTTGACTAGTCTTTTATCCACAACAAACCATATTTGGGGGAGAGGTTGAACCTCGCCAGTTACCCCAGCAAAAATCATGACCAAAAAGTATTCCCGTCGTTATCAAGAATTAGCCAAGAAAATCGAGAAGCGTGCTTACGAGCCACTCGAAGCAATGAAGCTAATCAACGAAACAGCTACTGCAAAGTTTGCTGAATCCGCTGAAGTTCACGTCCGCCTCGGTATCGATCCTAAGTATACCGACCAACAATTACGGACAACTGTTGCATTACCAAAAGGTACCGGACAAACTATCCGCGTTGCTGTGATCGCTCGTGGTGAAAAAGTAGCTGAAGCTGCTGCTGCTGGTGCAGATATCTACGGTTCAGAAGAACTGATTGCTGAAATCGCTGCTGGTAAAATGGATTTCGATCTGTTGATCGCAACTCCTGATATGATGCCTCAGATTGCCAAATTAGGTCGAGTACTCGGCCCACGCGGTTTGATGCCTTCGCCTAAAGCTGGTACTGTAGCAACAGACTTGGGCGCAGCGATCGCCGAGTTCAAAGCTGGTAAACTAGAGTATCGTGCCGACAAAGCTGGTATCGTCCATATCCTCTTCGGTAAGGCAGCATTCGCACCAGAAGACCTTCTCGTCAACCTGAAGGCGTTGCAAGAGAGTATCGAGCGGAATCGTCCATCTGGTGCTAAAGGTCGCTTCTGGCGCAGTATGTATGTCTCTGCAACAATGGGACCTTCGATCGAAATCGACATCAATAGTCTCCGCGATGCAAAAACAGAGTAATTAGTAAATAATTCGATTATTTACATGCGAAAAGGATGGTAGGGGCAATTCATGAATTGCCCCTACCATCCTTTTTGACGAGATGTGATCGATCTAATCAATCTCGATCTTTCCAAATCTTGCGCCAGTTATCGATTTGATATGGATTAAATTTTTCAAAGATTGGCTCGACTTTATCCAAATCCTGCTCGATCGATCTCGCACCCGTTATTTCATCAACCGAAATATAATAGGCACCCGAGCGATAACATTCAGCAACCGCCGCAAAAAATGCAGTCACACACTCAGCATAAATCATCGGCTTAGCATTAGGAAATCGACAGTAAATGGGCGAGATAATTCTGTCTATTTGATTACAAACAACATAATATATTTCTCCTCGATCTCCTTGAAACAATCGCACGAGATAGTCCTTTAACCCTGGTTTTGGATGTTCGATCGCTTTACTGATTGGATAAAAGGATAATCTAGGAACAATTGGATAATTATCTAAATAATATCCATTGCTTCGATATAAATAATCCAATTCTTCCGGCAGAATACATGGGAGATTCTTAATGATTGAATTGAAATCCTCACTTTTTCTTTCTAATAGTGCCCAAGCTGGTTTATCTCGATCTCCATAAAATCGCCAGTAGTAAATTTCCCGCCAATTATAAATTTCAGTAAATGACCAATCAATTAATGATGGATTTCTCATCCTCCTATCTTTTTGCCAGTATCGATCTTTCTGTTGTGGTAATTCTTGAATAAATCTTTTATAGCCAATACTAGATAACAATTCCAGTACTAAATTATCTTGCTGCTCTCGATCTGTATTTTCCAAATCTTTCTCTTCTAATAATATCGATTCAGCACGCCAGTCTGAAGGATAAATTTGTCCGTATTTAGCTGAGATAGTTACCCCATGATGGCAATAAATCTCATAGCCGTCGGCATATTTAACTGCGGGTTGAGCTTCTCCATGTGGTAACAATTCTCGATCAAGATTCAATTCACTTGGTCTTTCTATAACTACACAAACACGCTCATCAGTAATTAAGTACGGACATTCTTCGCATAATGCTTTAAGTACACTCCAGACTTCTAGATTAACTTCATCTTTAGTGCAATCAAAATAAAAATCATAAAACCAAGGATAAGTCTTGAATAACTCACCAGGTAAGATTTTGTAAAAATTTTTGGTAATGTTCTGAATCTGTGGAAAGAAGTATCATAGAAGCAAAATATAGCAGAGAGAAAGAAAAATGGGTAATGTTCTAGATCTGTGGAGAGGAGGTTAAATGGCACACCCAAATTCAAACCGATTGATAAACAAACCAAT
>JANYIT010000045.1 GCA_025358725.1 Chamaesiphon sp. GL140_3_metabinner_129_sub | reverse complement strand
CAGTGGCGTAGATTGCTGCGGCAGTGGGATGAGTTCCCCGCGATCGATCCTGGCGACAGGTTGATGGTTGATGAGGGATCGGACTTGAATCTCAAGAATTTTCTCATTCGAGCCACGCGATAACGTGCCTTTGAGTAAATTGATCCCACTGTTGAGCTTGGCTTTGGACTCTTTATTAATTAACTCTCGCCCCAATACTCCGATCGATATTCGCCGTCCCCCAGAGCCAAGATAATCGACGGAAATCTCTTTGCCCCGACGCTCGAATGCGAACTTACCGGAGAAGTCTTCAATCTGAATCTTACTAATAGCGGGGGCAGGATTGACGACAAATTCGCCTAGCTCGGTACGGACGTGAATTTTTGGATCGAGAGGTCGCGATATTTTAGCGGCTACTACCGTGCCAGGGGTAAGCAGTGGTGAATCTCCATAAGTACTCAATCCCAAATTGCAGACGCTACCATCTGGTGAGATTGCACCCACACGTAAATCCCGCTCGAATCTAATTGCCAGTTCCGCCCCATCTCGTAACTCTAGCGCGGCTGCCGTAGGACGATTGAGCGCGATCGGAGGTACTTTATCCAAGTGTTGGCTAATTTCATTGGTAAAGACTTTGACAGCCATGCCCATCCCCGCGCTGGAATGCCAAGCAGCGGACGCAAACTCCATCCGTTTGTCGTTAGGAATCGAGCTTTCCAGTTCGCTCAGTACCTTGTCTGCACTAGCAAAGACCCGATCGACATCGTTTTCTAAAGCGTAGGGCGGATGGAATTCAATCGTTGAATTTGAGACAGATAAACACTTTTTGCCATCAAGTCTCCCAATTTTGTATTTATCTAGATTGTTAATTGTTGCTGATTCTGGGGTAACATATCCGATTGTGATTTTCGTTGCTGCATCGATTGCTAGACATACGATATAGTTTTCTTTAATATCGTTTCCCCGATCGCGTAGCGTTCCCTTTGGGAAATCGCGATATATCTCGAATTTACTGTCACTTTCACCATCAACTAAGTTCCAAACTGGTGAATTACCGATTGTGTCTGCATCACAAAGCCGTTGGATTTCAAAGCTTCTGCCGCTACTGGAGACGATTGTGAGTGTCGGTTGCTCGTCTTCTGCTAATTCTTTATTTAGTCTATCTCTAGCTTGCCCGATCGCCTTAGTACAATTACGATATTGCCGCGCAAACTCATCTACAACTGCTTTTTGAGCATCATTATGGGTAATTGGAATCAGCGAGCGAAAACGCTTATTCAAATCTTCTAACTCGATCTCCTGTAATTCTGGCTGCTGATGGCCACCATTATAAAATTGATTCGCTGTCTCCACCGCCCAACCAATGGGTTCTTGAGTATTGCTGGGGAGGTCGCGGCTGAAATAAATATCGGGTTTTTTGACATTCTGGCGAAGCTGGTGAGACTTGTACTGAAGGCGTTCCCCGAATTCGTGAATCGCTTCATCGATCCCTACGCTACTTTTCGCCGTATCGACGGCAGTTTGCAGATTTTTGGCAACAGCACTGTCACAATAGCCTTTGAGAAGTCGATTGACACTACCTAAGTTCTGCTGGGCAAATGCCAGTCGCTCTGCTGCTGGTAATCGATCGAGTTGTTTACTCGCTTGGACGATCTTCTCGATCTTCGCTGCTAACTGCATCGGTGGCAGACCCCGATCGATTAAATACTCATCGTTGGGAATCTCCTCAATTGGAATTTCACTGTATGCTACGCCTATTTGCCTGAGTAAGTTAGGTTTGCGCTTCGGCTCGATGCAGACTGTCTCGGAAGCGAGAGATTGCAAGATTATCGACTGGTTGGCAACTTTGCCAGTCGGGTTTTTAGCGGTAATATCCCAAGCTCGCCAAATGGCTTGAGTTAATGACTCGCCCTCATGCCAGGGGTGTTCAGCTTTTTTAGCTTTGGCGATCGGTAATGGCTTGCGATCGGGAGCATTGGCTTCGATAAATTCCTTGACTGCCAGCGGAAATTTCCCGCGTTCTAAATCTGGCTGAAGGATTATTTGGGCGATAACATCTCTACCTGCTTCATACCGCTCGCCACCTGAAAGGGGTAAATTGCCTAACCGCTCGCGGAGTTGACGGGGAAGATTATCATTTGCTAGATAACCGACGAAGAAGCCATTCCGATCGCCATCAAAATCGGTAATTGCAATGTGTTTTGCCGTCCAGGGATTTAGATAGACTACGCCCTGTTTGGCGAATGCTTCACGGTCGCGATCGCGCAATACTTCTAAATTATTAATAGCAATTGCCGCCGCACCGACATTCGGGAATGGGGATCTGTAGTAAGCAACGATCGCGCCGTGCGGTAGGTCACGATTGCAGACTTCCCACGGCTCTAATTTGCTGTGGTGTTGGGCGATCGCCGCAGGGACGACGATCCCATTAGTGGCTACATCCAACCGATCGCGTCTGAGCGATTTGTTAAGCTGGCGGCTGACATTGGGCAGTTGCGTAAGCTGTCCGTACTTGTCGGCTGCGAGAAGTTTAGATAGGGTCGCTCGATTGTTGCGCGGTTCGTCATCGTCCACACCTTCGATTCCTTCAGGCGTGTCGATAATCAGCTCGCGATCGCGTCTCGCTTCTTCTTTGGCTACGAAGTTAGCTGCTACTTGCCAATTATCAATCGCTACGTCAGCAAGCTCGGCGGCTTTGACTGCCATCATCGGATTGAGTTCGTTGAGGGTTGCCTCTGGGATCGTGCCCTTGACTTGGGCACCCACCGATTGATTGGAATACTCAGCTTTAATCTTGCGGTTGACCCACAAAAAGCTGTCTAGTTCGATAATCCCTGGCTGTTTAAGTCTGCCGTCGTCGCCCTTAATGTCGTTAGTTGAGACGATCGCATCTACTCCCAAACGTTCGCACCAAGAGCTAGTAGCCACTGTCCCTTTAGCAATTCCAGGTAAATCCGGCGTGGCGGCACGAAATTGTAAGACCGCACTCTGAGCGAGCCTGTCAATCTTTTTCTCGATCGTTTGGGCGGTTTGCAGATCTACAAAGTAATTAGTGATTCTGCCTCTATGCTTAAATTCTTCGAGCAGTTGTCCGGCTAAGTCTGGATCGTAACTCTCGCCAAATGCTTCGTCGATCCACTCACCCAAGTCACCCAACTCATCATCGACAATATCTTCACTTTGTTGCAAGCCGCGATCGATCGCCAGCAGTATTTCTTTGTCTAACAACAGTCCGCGCAGGAGTTTGGTCGATGCTAACATCGTCCCGTCACCTATCTTGTCGTAAAGGTGGGCTAATTCTTTGGTGAGAATTTTCCGTCCTTCACAGTCTAGGAGTGGAGTTGCACCACTCGCTCGTTGGTCGTCATCGATAATTAAGATCTTTGAATTGCCCGATATTGTTTGTGTGGTTGACTTACCATCGCTGACGACCAACGAGCCGTAAGCAACCGCATTATGGGCACTGCGCTTGCCATCTGCGTAGATCGGTTGGATGTTGCGGCTCTTGTCCCCTTTGGCAATCAGATCCGCAGTCGTCCGATCTGTAAAGTACCCAGATTTGCCACTGGTACAAATGAGATATCTCCCTTGAGCTTCCAATCGTATCCGATCTGAGTCATTTACTCCGTTGTAGAAGTTAGCGACATACAAACTCTGCGGTTCGATCCGATGCGTCTGTAGCCACTTTTCTAAATAGCAATTCTCGACGTGTTTTGCCTTGAGCGTTCGTTCCCCGTCTGGATTAAAATCAGTGAGGCTTTTACCAGTCTTTAAGTCAAACTCTTGAAACTGGAGCATGGGACTAGGTTCGTACTAGAAAGGAATTTTTTCTATGCTATCGGGGTCGGCTTGTATAAAGATCGAAGGATTTGTAGATACTATTCCTTGTTTATTCCCTTTTGTATAGTAGGACTCAGGAATATCATCGATGTCGATGCCGTCAGCGAGCATATCGCCCAAATCATCATAGTTTTCATATCGATACGATCGTTCGTATGCCCATCCTTCCATGTCAACCTCAGCCATTAGTTTCTCATCCTCAATATTTTGGGCTTCTTCTTCCTCGGTGTAGGTGCGCGGCGGCGGTGGGATGGTATCGCCTTCTTTGTAGAAAATTTCTTCGATGTAATTAATTTTAGTCATAATTTACCATTCGTATCCCAAATATTAATCGATTGAGCCTAGCCAAACCTATCTAACCGTTCGCGCCAGTGTACTGTCAGGTAATCGCCGCCGAAATTTGTTGCTAACGATTCTAACGTTAACACACCCGACAAGATTAGGATTCTCTGTAGTTCGATCGAAAGCGGCATAGCCACATCTAACTGAAGTAGCGCGAACGATTTTGTGTTACTTCAGTTATTTATTTGGAGCCATTATGCACCTAGAAACCGATCTACTCTCCGACCAGCAACCATAATTGACATAGTACTTGCAATTTTTGGAAGGATTGATGCTCGACCGTCAGGATTAATATCATTCCGACGCACAATATTAATCGCTAATCGTTCGCTAATCAAAGAATCTAGGACTTACGCATTGACAAAGCGATCGTTTTGTGGGTTTTAGGTAGCACAGGCGGTGGAAAGATGATTCATGATATATTCTTTAATGACTGAAGTAAACAAGTTTCTTTGAACCTCATACCAGTTAGCAATAGTTTTCTCCGCCCTCATTTTTTCTAACCGAATAAATGCTTGAAGGGCACAAAACACATGCGTTCTAATTGCCTGACTATCTCTAACCATAAATCGGCAAATCCCACAAACCTGTTTAATTGCTCTGTGAAAACATTCAATTCCCCAGTGGGCATCATGAATGATGATAAATTCACTACGTTCGACTTGCTTGAGAACATTCTCATCGGGAAAATAGATAATATAATGTCTAGAGTCTTCTTTTTTAGAGTCTTTCCTATACAACTTTATTATGCCAAATTCTCTGAGATGAGTTATTAACCCTTCAGCCGGAATATCCAGACTGCTTACCTGGTGATACTTCTTTGGCTCTGTTGAGACAGTTCTGTTTTTCTCAATCCCAAATAAAAAACCTAATTTCTGGTTTCTTAGAAACTTCAAGTTTTCTACTCCTGAGTACCAACTATCTCCTGTCACTAGCCTGGGTTCCAATCCCCAACTAATTACCTCCAGTACCATTTCTCGGAAATAATCATTCTTGGTCTTTTCTTCTTTTTTATCATAAAGTCTGTAGTTGACTGGAACTGCATGTCCATCATCATCGCTATAATACAATGTGATTAGATTTATCCCTTTAATTGTTTGATGATATTTTCCCGACCAAAAATACCCAATTAACTCTGCATATTTTGGAACGCTGTATAGCTTTTCTAACACGGTGTCATCAACGCTGAGAATTCCTCCTTTAATATTGATGTTGCTCTTGGCAATCTCAAACATATCTTTCGGTTCGTACCTTTCCCTGAGTAAGAACCGATTTACACTATCATGAGATACTCCTTCTAATATCTCTGCTAGTCTACAACATCCTCCATGCTTGGGTTCTGACAACAAAAATAGGATGTATTTTTCCAGATCGCATTTAGCAGTGGATGGTTTACTAAGTTCTCTAATTGCCCTGCACCCGTATACTTGAACTACATTTTTCTTCAATACACTATTTTATCATTCCGTCAATGCGTAAGTCCTAGAATCTAACCATGAATGCTAAATCTTTAACTGCTCAAGATTTTCCTGTGTTTACTTCTCGATTCGATTTCACCCGACTAGCGATCGCAATTATATAGTCATATTTTGGCTAGATATCCTGCTCGGAGCGGCTTTAGTCGGGAGACTTACGGTAAATGTACTGCCAAGATCTAGTTGACTATCAACTTTGATACTGCCATGATGTGCCTGGACGATCGCACGGACAATTGCTAAACCCAATCCCGTTCCGCCTGTATTCCGCGATTCTCCGGAGGAGAGGCTCCGCCAACGATCTGCTTGCACTCGATAAAAGCGATCGAAAATATGTGGTAAATCCGCCTCCGCAATCCCGATCCCATTATCTTGGATTGTGACAATGGCGTGACGATCTGAGGATTCTAACCGAATCGTGACAACCCCATCAGCAGGGGTATACTGAATGGCATTATGAATCAAGTTAGAGATCGATCGATACAGCCTGTCGCTATCGCCCATGACATAGATTGGCTGTATAGCTAAGATTTCTAAGCGTAGATCGATCGAATGTGCCATCGCCAGCGGAGCCAATTCTTCCTCTAAATCGCTAACTAAATCGTTCAAACAGCAGGGCTGAAACTGCACGGGTAATTGTTTGGCTTCCAACCGCGATAGCCAGAGCAAATCCTCAGCTAGACGAGTGAGATGGCGAACTTGACGTTGGGCAATTTCTAAATTATTGCGGGTTTCCGGTTCGATTACTTCTACATCTAAAGCACTTTCTACAGCGATCCGAGTGACAGCTAACGGTGTTCTGAGTTCGTGGGCGGCATCGGCGGTAAACTGTTGAATCTGCTGGTAAGACTGATAAATTGGCTGCATTGCCAATCCTGATAACCACCAACTCGTGCCGCCGATTAGTAGCATTGCTAGTGGGACACCAAAAATTAGAATCAGATGCAGACTACTCATGTATTCATCCAATCGGTTGAAAGATTGGGCAACTTGAAGATAGCCCCAGTCTCGCTCGTCGCTTGTTTCGAGTGGTAGTGTATGGATATGATAGCGTTCGCCACGATCGTCAGTAACAGTTTCCCCATGTCTTCTGGGAATTCCATCGGTAAACTTATGTTTTTTTGCCTCTAAAGTGGCGATCGTCTGACCTTTTAAGTTTAATAATCGGAGATAATAACCCTG
>JANYIT010000028.1 GCA_025358725.1 Chamaesiphon sp. GL140_3_metabinner_129_sub | reverse complement strand
CACCTATTTTCGTGTCGTTATAATTAGATAAAATTATATTTGGAGAAATTGTCTTAATGAAAACTAATTACCCAGACTTTTTCCATGACCAATTAAGTTTTGGAAGACTATTCTCCTACTTTTTCAGCAAGCCCTAATTAGGGGAAATCCGAGCTGTTGAGCGCAAATCTTCGCCATGTATGTTTTCCCCGTCCCTGGCACTCCCACGAGTAAACAGCCTCTAGGAAGGGGGATATTATAAGCTCTGGCTTGGGGTGTAAAAGATTTTTGAACGCTTACCAAATATTGCTTAATTCGATCTAAGCCACCGATATCCTTGGTTGCCGTCTCGCCCATAAATTCCAAGCCATAGGTAGCAAGTAGCTCGTACTTATAAGCTAATAATCGATCGGCTGCTGTATCTAGATCCGCTTGGGCTGGTATGTATCTCAGGGCGATCCGAATTTCCTCTACCGTCAATCCCGATAAAATATTGAGAAATTTCCCCTCAGTTGGCAAGCTGGCATCTGCCAGAATCAGAGCGACTTCAGCCGCAGTGGGAAGGGGAAAATTATAGTTGTGAATCAGTTGAGTGAATTTACTCGGAATCTCCCCAGTTTCGAGGAAGGCAATCCTGGTATCTGGGGTGTGCTGGAGGGCAAAGAACAGATTGGTAATCGCTTGATCTGCCCGCACTCGATCGATTGGAGCTAGTGCGGCGATGGCGGTAAATAAGTCCAGATACACATACACGCCCGCGCCCAAAGCTTGGGGTTGGAGTACCTGGATAATTTCATCTCCCAGGTTAACAACAGCTTGCCACTCTCTCAGAACCTCATCTAGATGATGAAATCCTGGCGATAAGACACTCCAGCACCAGATCGGCAAATTGCGACGATTGGCGGCTTCTTCAAGCTTGAGCAGGCTATGTTGTCGATCGATCGCCGCAATTTGAATGCCTATTAAGGGTTGAGAGGCGAGGATGGTGTCTAGGGTTGCCATGAATGGATGAAAGAAAATCCGTCCATCCAGTATGCAGAAGCTTTGGCTGCAATGGCTTGGGCTATATGACTGAGGATTCGATCGATCGCCCTTTAGTTCTGAGATTTGCAGGATCGATCGACAGACGAACGATCGAGTCTAATCCACAGCTATACCCCTCGATTGTCAAGCGGGGTAATAAGTTGGAACTCGATCAGTGTCTCTTGGATAAGTTGATGAATCTTTCGATGTCTAGAGAACGGGACAGTTGACAGTGAAGACTGTTCATAGCTTTGGACGTGATTGATCGCCAATTCTCAAGTGTCATCATACTTAGTCCATAATGAGAAGATATCTATCTGACTAAACCTATGGACTCCTTAACTTTAGCAGCGACCGCCGTTGCTGCCACTATAATGACAAAGTTCTGGGAAAAGACTGGCGAAAAGCTAGGTGAGAAAGTATTTACTGAAGCTGAAAATTTCCTCACCTCCCTTAAAAAGCGTTCACCAGAAACGGCAAGTGCAATTGAAAAGGGAACTACTGAATCTTTAGATTATAGTCAAGTAGTGCTTGAAGTTACAGCATTAACCGAAACTGATATAGAAATAGCTACTGCCACAAGAACACTAGCAGTTATAGCTACAGATGAATCGAACCAAGAATTAACAGAAAAAGTTCAGGCGATCCTTGAGACATTAAGCTCTCAAAAGCAAACAAGCCAAAACTTAAATAAATTAGCTGAGAAAATTGGTCTTGTAGCTTATGGAGGCACAATTTCTATTCAAACTTTAAATGTGGATTAATTTATGAATTCTAACTTTAACGAAAATGGAGGACAACAAGATAAGATTGGAGTAGTTTCTCACGGAGGAAAAATTTTTATTGAAAACTTAATCGTAGCTCCATCTTCCACACTAGCTGAAACATCAACACAGAATCTTTCAGATTCTGATAATAGTATCATTGATATTAATTCTCTTGTTTGTGAGGTAAGAGATAAAATATATGAAGATATTCAATCTCGGTGTGGAACAATGAGAGTTTTAGATATGACACGACCCATTGGTTTGTGTAATATCTATACTGACGTAAATATTTTAGAAATTATTACTGGGCGTAGGAGACTAGGGATTAGTGATTTGCTCAAAAATTTTGACCCAGAATCAGATAACTTTGATCGTCGTGGGCTAGGACAAGTTACTGAAGAAAGATTACCTGGCTTACAAGTGGTAAGCCAGTATCCAAGGCTAATGGTTCTTGGTAAACCAGGTGCAGGCAAAACAACATTTTTAAAATATATTGCTCTCCAATCTATTTGGGGTAAATTCCAGGAAAATAGAGTTCCTATTTTTATAACTCTTAAAGCTTTTTCTGAAGATAGTAACTCTTCTAGCCTACTAAGTTATATTGAGCAACTATTTAGTGAGTATAATGTAACAAAGAATCAAATAGTTAAAGTATTAGAAAATGGTAGAGCTATTGTTCTTTTCGATGGACTTGATGAAGTTAGAGAAGAAGATAGTAAAAGAGTTTTAAAAGAAATACTAAATTTTTCTAACAAGTATTTTCTTTCCAAAGCATTTAAGTCCGATCGGACAGATTTTCTTTCTGAAAGAAATGAGACAATGCAGGAAATTGAAAATTATCGCACAACAAATGAGGCGGATTACCGAAATCTGGAATTAAAGCGTGGTGGATTGAAAAATTCTCAAGAAAAGTTGATAAAACAATTAAAACAATTAGAATCTCAATTTGAAGATGAAGGTGTCATCACCGAATCTAAATATAAGCAAGAGTCTTTAAAGATACGAACAGAAATTGAAAAGTTGAAAGAAGAACGATCACAGCTCGAACCTAAATTTTGCAAGGAGAGTGATCGAATAGATGAAAATAAAAAGAAAATCAAGGAAATTAGTTTGCAATTTGAATTAGAATTTCCTGATATTTCAAAACATACCGATCAAGGCTTAGAATTTCTTTCCAGAAAATTTGCCGATAAATTATATAATAATCATTTTATAGTTACCTGCCGTATTGCGGCAAAAGAATATACATTTGACAAATTTATAGAGGTTGAAGTTGCTGACTTTGATGAGCAGCAGATTTATACATTTTCTAAAAATTGGTTTGATTTAAAAGATCCACTTAAAAGTGAACAGTTTATTGGAAAATTGATAGCTAATCAGGCCATCAAAGAATTAGCTAGTAATCCTCTTCTATTAACTCTTCTATGTTTAATTTTTGGAGAATCAAATAGCTTCTCTTCAAACCGCTCACAACTTTATAAAGAGGGTATATCAATATTGTTAAAAAAGTGGGATGCTGAACGTCTTATCGAGAGAGCACAAATTTATCAAAATTTGTCTCCACCACGCAAAGAAGATTTATTAAGTCACATTGCTAACATTACATTTGAACGTAAGGATTATTTCTTTAAAGCAAGAGATGTAGAGTCATATATTTCAGAATATATTCGTAATTTACCTGATGCACGAATTGATTTAGAAGCTCTTCGCTTAGATAGTGAAGCAGTATTAAAGTCTATTGAAGCACAACATGGGTTGCTTATAGAACGTGCAAAAGGTATTTATTCATTCTCACACTTAACTTTTCAAGAATACTTTATAGCAAGAAAGATAGTAACAGTATCCGATCCACTTGCTCTATCGGAAGGTTTATATCTTTTTGTCGAACACATAACTGAAAGACGTTGGATAGAAGTTTTTTTACTAGCAGTCGGAATGCTAGCAAATGCAGACTACTTACTATCTTTAATGAAGAAGAAAACGGATAATCTTGTATCTGATGACAAAAATATCCAACTATTTTTAGCTTGGACTCAAGAAAAATCGATTAAGAGTAATCCGTCAGTCGATCAATTAGTTGCAAAAGCATTTTACTTTGCAATTTATTCAGATTACAAATTGGCTGTTAGCATCGCTCGTTCTCGAAGTAGATCGAATTATCGTCAATTACTATCCAACTTAGTTTCTAACTTATTTCTTATAGATAATTGCGCTACAGAAATTATTTCTAAAGTTAATGGAGAAATTTCTGATATTAAGAGTCAATCTTCTCACCTTTTGGAAATGCTCGATAAAGCTATTAACCTTGCTCAATTACTTAATAGAGAACTTGTCAATGGGCTTGACAAAACAGTCAAAGATTTTCGTACTACGAATCTTAACCTTGCCTATGCTCTTGACCCCAATTTAACTCATATTCTTGCAATACTTCTATCTACTCTCGACTGTGAGAACTTAGAGACACTTCGAGAATTAAAAGAGCAGTTACCTAGATTGCAATTAAAAGATGATAAATTTAGATATCATTGGAACAAAAATGGACGGAACTGGATTAAAGTTTTATCTCAAATAATAAGTGGCTATCAAAGTTCTAGTCAAGATTGGAAGTTTAATGAGGAGCAGAGAAAATTATTACGTTCTTACTGTGATGCCAATAAATTGATTGTAGATTGCTTAAACAGTGATTGCTATATAAGTAGTGAGGTGCGTAAAGAAATAGAGAATAATTTATTATCACCCAGCACATCAATTAGTAAATCTCTAAGTCAGTAATAGGGTAGGTATTATCACTATTATTAAAATCGCCTCATATATTGCAATTTGCCTGCGATTCTCTAAAGAGAGGCTATGCCAACGAAGATAATCACCTCGATCGCTCTCCATCTATTGAGATTCAACCTCTTAACCGCACCTCTCCAGCTCCAGTTCTTGCCAACAAAGAGCGAATTATCGAACCAAAAATTCGCCATCCTACCAAACTCAAACTGCCAATTCGAGTAGCTAATAGCAACCGCTCTAACTCAATTTGAATGATGCCATCAAATAACACTGCATTTGCCAAAGTATCCGGTGGATCTTGCGGTAATGGCGGTAAATATAATCGTTGCGTCGATTGAAACTTCAACAACTGTCCCAACAAATCCTTCACTTGCGGAGTATCCACCGTAATTGGTTGAATCCGCAATAACGCGGCATATTCTCGCCGCCCTGGTACCAAATCGCACGTAGTGGAAGCCACAACGAACTTCATCCCAGTCAGCCTTTCGCCCAGTAGATAAGCAGCATCAGTACTGATAATATCTCCCTGCAACAAACTAAACCGATCCTCCGTTGGCTCAATTGCGCCACTGGCGACAGCAGCATCGTAATCTAGCGGACTCCGAACTAAAGCACCAGGCGCATTAAATATCTGCTGTCGCTGCTTGGTTTTGCCCAACCCTTGGGCAAAACTTCTCACTAACTGTACCGCGCTCTCGTCGTGAGATAAATCTCTCAGCGCGACTTCTAGAGCGGCTAAATCCATCGGTAAATCTAACACGCGCTTAACCTAATGGACGATCGAGCAACTCTGGAGCGAGGATGACTTCATCATCTGACTCAGCCGGAATATCTTCAGGCTCCAACGGTGGAAAACTAGATCTCGTTGGTAAAACAGTGGATATACTTCCTAACATCGATACTGTTTCTACTAGTAAAGCTAAAGTATCTGCATCTTCAGGATGATTTTCGACGACCCGCACGGCTCTCATCACCACGCTCAAACCTTGCTGAAGCCGTTCGACATCAGTAGCCAACCCGACAAGCTGTTGGAAGTCTGCTTCATTGAGAATCCGGTACTGTCCGGTTTTAGTCTGGAGCGTCCCCACAGTTCCAGCGGCAATAGTGGCGAGTGTGTTCGCACCCGATGTCCGAAACTGCTCGAAGGAGTTCCAGGATGTCGAAGGAGTGAGGGAAATAGTTGGAATCGTACTAAAGGCAATGTTCCGCGATCGAGCTAACATGGCGATTTACCGTAGAAGATAATTCTTAGTTTATCCCAATTACCAATGATTTTACAATGAAAATCGTTGTAAAATCACAATCGCTCTTTAACTAATCCATCCTAGTTAAAGCGAAGGCTGTGCTTGCTGCGATCGAGCCTTAACCTTGGGATCGGCTTGAGATCCGTTTTGAGCGATTTCTGCATTCAATCGCTCTTGCAAACTCATTTGCTCTGGTGTTTCTGGCTGCGGCTCTTCGATCGATGGCAAGACATCGACGATCGCGGCTACTCGCCGTTCTGCCCCTGCTTCAACTCGTTCGCGTAGCGTCTCTGAAAGAGAGTCGATCTGCTTGATGGGATCGAGCGTCCCACTCAAATCTGGACTAGGGGCGATCGTTTGTTGCGCCGCACTGACAAGCCCATCAATCTCGGAACCGAGCCGCTCTACAGCATTTTTAGCTGCTACTCTACCATCTCGGTCGCGATTCGCACCTTCAGTCACTACTTCCATAATGATGGGAGTAGCATTCGCAACTAGGGTCTTAATCTGATTGGCTTTTTCCTGAGCCATCGCCACCAATTTTCTCCCCAACAGACCGCCACTTTTCGCCTGCTCCATCATGGTTTTGAGCAAACCACCATCCTCAATCCCATTAGCAGTAACAATCATCGACCTACCAGTGGCTGTGTCAACGATCGTTACACCGCGATCGCGTTCGTTCTTGACACCAAACTTGGAATCGTCGAGCGTCACCTCAGCCGCAGATACAGGCTTTTGGGAAGCTGAGTTCAGCTCGCGTAAGGAGGTGTTGAGGGCTTGAAACGTTTCAATTCCCTCAAGATTCGAGTCAGGATGCGGTTGAAAATCGGTACGATCGGGATCTGTCAAGACATTCGCAGCAGCGGTAATTAATTTACGCACGTTACGCGGATCTTGACGCGGATCGATTTGAAAACTGGTGACAATTCGGGCTGGGTTGACTGTGAAGCTAAATTTCTGCGGGTTTGCCCCTTGAGTCTCAAACTCGTAACTAGTCTCCCCGTTTGCCTGTGGGATCTGAGTCAATAGAGTAGGATATTCGAGATCTGAGCCATCCTTATGCGCCAGGGGTAGAGTTAAAGTTGTGGCTGGAGTTCCTACTTGATGCAGTTGCGCGATCGTCACTAATTCGCCAGACAGTTGTGGAGTCACAGCGGCTGGAATCATCTTAGTTTCAGGCTGCCGTTCCATTCGAGCTACTATTTGCAAGTTTGATAATTTGTCGCCCTTCGATCCAGCGATCGATCGAACTAGAGAAGTTGCAGAGTAGTGATTCTGAGCGAGATTTGTCGGTCTAATCGATAGTTCTGCAAGAGTTCCATCGGCTTTAATTTCAAACCCCATCAACTCTTTTCCATCTGCATCCTCAATGAAATATGCCCGATGTTCGGGAATAGTAGGCTCTGCTTTGAAAACGCTTATTTGGGCACCATCAATTTCTCGATCGGTCAATATTAAAACTCGATCTGCTCTATTCGCAGAACCGTATTGTCGGATCGTAGAATTTTCTTGATGCAGCTTATCGATCGTCGCTACATTAGTAATAAATTCGCGATTTGTTAAAAGCTCTGACTCCATGTGTTGCAATCTTTCTCGTTCCATTTGTGCTGTTGGTTGTGAAAATGTGAGATTTGGTTCGCCACCTATTTGCAGATCGCTCGAATTTGGGGCTTGAACTTTGATTTCTGAAGACATCGATGCTGGCTCTAAAAGTGAAGTTTCTACGTCTAGTGAAGCGATCTCAGATACCGCTCCTACCTCTTGAAAAGGATCTATAACTATCCCATCTTTACCTATTTCCACGACGGGAATTTCAGCGATCGATCGAACTTCTGACTGCTGTTCGAGTAAAGCTTCCAGCTCTCGATAAATTTCTGGATCTAGTTGAGATTTAGCTTTCTGGATGGCTTCATTAGCAATGAGTAATGCTTGGAGATCGGCTTCATGACTGGCGAGAGAACCATTGAGAGGTTGGATGTCAGGAGCGATCGCCGCAGGAACTAAATTCTCATTGATCGCTGCTTGGATGACTTCACTCTTCATCAAAGGCTGGATTAAATTGATCTCAACTCGATTATCTTTATCAACGACAAGCAGATTTTCACCTCCCAACTTTATCCCAATTCCCGCTAGACCATCGGGTGCCCGATCGCCAGCAGGTGTGTTCAAAAGTTGGATCAATTTCTGGGCTTGCTCCCGTTCGTTCCCCTGAATTTCCTGGATGATATTCACCCCTAATTCGGGCTTTCTAGCAAAAAATTCCTTCAGAGATTTGGTGAAAGACTGGGTTTTATGGTCGATACCAGCTCGAACGGATTTAGCTGCTTTTGCTGCTGTCTGCTTTAGGAAAGAGGTGATATGTTTGAGAATCTTTAAAGTGAGCTTAATAGTATCGGCGGCTAACTTAGTGGCTTGGAGAGTGAGAATTACAGCCGATTTTGCAGTTTTGGCAGCATCGGCAGTCAGCTCTTCTAGGGCTTGAATCGTTATGCGTGTCTGTTCCTCTAATTGCCGATTAGAGATACCTTCTGCCTGATTTTGAGCTTTTTCGTGCATTCCAGTAAATGGCATAATTTGTTTAAGTAATAAGGAGTAAGGAATAAGTAATAAGGCAGAAGGCAGCGATTCGCGCTCGTCGGGTTCTCTGACGGTTTAGCGAATCAAGACAGAGGGCAGAAGGGAAAATAAATTGTGTGATTTAAACGACTTACAGCTTAGTCATTC
>JANYIT010000014.1 GCA_025358725.1 Chamaesiphon sp. GL140_3_metabinner_129_sub | reverse complement strand
CAATGGCGACTATCACTTCTACTTTTCTCCGCGAAATATCACAAAGTTAGGAGTTTCAATCCATGAATATATCGACAAGCTATCGATAGGCACAATCTTAGAGTTCGATCGCATGGGTTATCTTTATCATGGCAGTACTATATTAGGTAGACTACCAGGATATTTAGCCAATGTGGTAGAGGGCGGTCGTCCGATTGAGATCGAAGTTGCTAAAATTAATTCACAAACTAGTGGGCATTATTGTTACCATCTTCTTTGTCATACTACGGTTAAAATTAAACCATTTACCGAATCGAGCTATCAAGTTTTAGAAAGTGCTATGGCAAGATGAGCGATTCGTTCCCAATCTATCAGGTTACTGAAATGATGAAAGTAGCTGAAGATTATTCTATCCAATTAAAAGGTGTATTGACCAAAAGTTGGTACGAACATCCAGAGCTAGGTTTATGTTTATTTAAGGCAGCAACTTCACCACGAATTCCGATCTCTAACGTGCGGAATGATTGGGTAGAAAAGGTGGTTTATGAAATCTCGAAGCTATTAGATTTACCTACTGCTCGTTACGAATTTGCTCTCGCTTGGAACGAAGAACGACAAAGCTTTGTTCCAGGTTCTCTATCGGTTAATTGCTTGCCTCCAGGGGCTGAATCGATTGCTGGTGGAGACTTGCTTGCTAATACACTCACTAACTATGAAGCGGGTTATCCATTGAGCTATAGCGTTGAAAATGTCCTCAAGGCTCTCGCTCAAAATGAAGTGGGATGTCCCCAAAATTGGGCGGGAATCGCAGGGATAGAGCGAGCTACCGATTTATTCGTGGGCTATCTGGCTCTGGATGCAGTTTGTGGCGGAGTGGATCGACACCCAAATAACTGGGAAGTAATGGTCGTTGATGGCAGATTAGATCTCGTCCCCAGTTTCGACCACGGATCTAGTCTGGGTGGAAATCTCAGCGAATCAACGAGAGCGACGATTGCTGCAAGTGGTTTCGCACCTAATTTGATGAAATCAGCTTTCTGGAATAATACAGAACGGATCGATCCGATTCAAGCGTTCGAGATTGCTGTGAGGCTTTATCCCCAAATTTTTTGGCAACAGCGGTTAAAAGCGATTACTCCCACGCAAATTCAAGATATTTTCGATCGCATCCCTGAAGGAAGAATTACTGCGGCTGCTGCTAAATTTGCGATCGATCTATTAGCATTCAATCGTCAAGCATTGGCATCTGTCTAAAATCCCTAGTACTAATCTTTATTAGTGCTTTTTTATTGTTTGTGCGGCACCAATCTCATTGGTGCTTTTTTTGTTCTTTATCTTCTTTTGAAAATTCATGACCACTACTACTAGTCGATATCTCACCGACGCATTACCAGCCACCGATTTCTCTTATCCTTACGCACAAGCGTTGCGCGGCGAGAATCCCGCCCAGTGCGGTTATTTTGTGCCGCTGAGTCAAGCTGAGAAAGCTGGCTGGAAGAACCTTGAAGGTACCGAAATGACTGAGTACGCCTACAACAGTGGGCAAACCGAAGTCGGGATCTTGCTCCAACAGCCTCGAATGATTCTTACTCCCATCTGTCAATTGGGGGCATTCGATCGCCAAGCCAGTCAAACCGAGGAAACTCTCGTCGTACTAGGCGAATGGGATCGCGCCAAGCACAGTAACGATCCTAACGCTGGTAACTTCCAAATCTTCTTGGTGATGTTTATGGATGCTAACAAGCAGCCACTTCACGATATTCCACTCCGACTGTTCGCCAAGGGATCTCATCAGGCGACTCTATCGATCGAGTGGCAGAAGTTTTGTACCTCAGTAGCTCGCTGTCAGGCTGAAGCAAACAAAACTTTATTTCGCCCTAAAAATGAAGTTTTCAATGCCCTCTGCATCTTTCAGCCGATTATCATTCGCAAATCTGTCGGTGATAAAGTCAAATCTGCTGCCTGTTACATCGATGGCTATGTCCATCCCACTGTCCTGAATTGGCAGAGTTTCTTTATGGGTACTGACGAACGGCTTGCCGATGCCATTATCGATATCCTCAATCCTCGATCGCGCTCATTG
>JANYIT010000353.1 GCA_025358725.1 Chamaesiphon sp. GL140_3_metabinner_129_sub | reverse complement strand
CAGATGGTAGTGTCAAAACCGACGATCCTACAGGCAAAATGATTGCTTATCAGGCTTCAAACCTACTTAATGGCAAAGGCTTAGACACCAAAGCTGTCATCGCTCAAATAGATTTAGGCAAACAAAAATCAGCCTCTAGTGTTGCTGAAGCCAATCGCAAAAACACGAACCAAGCAGTTTCCTCGATTATGGGTGCGACTGGGGATGCGAATAATTCCACATTGGCGACAGGTGCAGCTCAAGCAAATATCAGTGCCCAAGCAGGTAGCAGTTTTAACCGCATGGGAGCGATGAACAATATGCTCTCACAGAGTTTGATTATGGGTGCTACCGCCAATACGATCGGGCTTGCCAATCTTTCTCAAGGCGAAAACCAAGCCAAGCACAACGCGCTGGTACAACAGCGAAATCTCGCCGAGGACGAGGAAAAACGAGTGAATGCAACAATGGATTCCCTCAGCAATACTTACCTCGAAGCTAACAAAATCAAAGCTCGCGCTCGGTTGTGTGCGTCGAGTAATATTTGCTGGATCTGATTCAGAGTATTCGATTCGATCGAACTTAGATTAGAGATATTTGTATCTAATAAATATAAATATCTCTAATCGATAGACAGTCTTTTAGTAGAGGGGCAAAATTATTTTGTTTACCGACATTCTTCACACTACCATCCTCGCCTCAACCGATCCTGCCGTAATTGCGAGTGAGTACGAGCAAGCACTCTTTAAGATCATTAGCATCTTAATTACTGGCAATGCAGCATCGATGACCGATACTTTTTGGATGGCAATTACGGAGCCATGTAAAGTTATTGCTGGAGTTGGCGTATTATTTTGGCTGATCCCAATTATCCCCGATTTGTCGTTTGATAACCTCAAAAATCATTTACTAAGGATTTTAACATTACTGCTGATTACATTTATGTTTGTAGGCAATGCCTATGGAGCGCGTGTGTTCGCGGTCGGAAATTACGCCCTAATTAGGGGAATCGATAATTCGATCGCGACCACCACAAAATTGTTAGGAAGTGTCAATGCCGAACTTGTCGGAATCAAAACTAATGATGCAACTGTTAAGGCGATTAGTAATCAAATGCAGGTTTGTATCAAGTTACCAAAAACCATCGCCGATCCCGATCCCGCTAAAGTCGGCAACGTAATTCCCAATCCAGCCTACGTCCAGTGTACTAAAGACGTAAAGACAATGGTTGTCGCAGCTAAGTTATCGGTAACAGATCCCGAACTTGTCGCCGAATTAGCTGGCACAGAAGCCAAAATGAATAGCCTCGTCGATTCATACGATTATGATAGCGTTTGGAATCAATTTGTTTCATTTGTCAAAGACCCAGATAAATGGCTCAGAGATAAGTTAGTTGGGGCTATTTTAGATGGTTGGTCGGTTGTCATCGGGGAACTGGCAGATGAAGGGTTTATTCTGTCGATTCTGGCTTTGCCAATCCCATTATCCTTCTCATTCATTAATACTAAACCACTGGAGATTTGGTTTGCTTCATTGTGGGGTTTGGGTTTTTTCAAGTTCTCGATGACGATTTTGGGTGCGTGTCTTGGGTTTATTAATGCCAATACATCGGGGAGCCAACCAGCCTATAGCTTAGAACTAGGCTTTGCGATCGGCGCACCGATCCTGGCTGCGGTGATTGCTAGAGGAGGGGGAGCGGGTATCTACGCACTTGCGGCTCAAGTTGCAGGCGAGATTATTGGATTTATGAAACCAAAGGTTGCGGGGTAATAATCGTAGATTATGTCATTTATTTATCTCTCTATTTAAAATAATGAAAGTCAGACAGATATCAAACTTTATTCCACAAAGCGACGAACCTTCCTCGGAAATAGTCCTTCACGACACGATTGCTAAAGATCGAGATGAATATATCGTAGATAGTTCCGAAACAATCCGTTCTAAAAATATTATTACTGGTTGGAAGTTAGCAACATTTGGGCTGCTCGTGATTAATATCTTTTTCGGAGTAGCTATTATCGGGATGTTATTTGCTGCTATCTCCAGATCGATGCCGACATTCATTACTAAAGGTAATGGAGAGACAGAAACGCTTGAATTTTTCACGGGGAACGATCGATCTCCAACGCTGATTAAGTTCTTCGCTCAAAAAACCATGAGTGGTATTTACACTTGGCGTAATACTCTACCCGAACAGGGAAATATTCCCGATCCTGGCATCGCTGTTGAAGGCGGAAGAAAAATTCCAACTACTGCATATCGTTACACTCTCGCCCTAGATCCAGAATTTGCCAATAGTTACCGCAAAGGATTGGGCGAAATGCAATCGATCGTGCAGGGGAATGGGAATAAATCGGTGCAAACTACTTGTCTAGTCGAGCAAGTTGGTGAGCCAGAATCTTTAGGTGCGGGGAAATGGAAGGTCAAGGTTACTGGCACTCAATTAATCGTCAATAGTAATAACGAGCAGCCAAGAAAACTAAACATTAACGTCGAGATGACCGTGCGAGCGGTGCCACCACCATTATTATCAGAAGTCACTCGTAAATATGAGGATATCGGCATTGCTAAAGCCGCCCAGATTGCTCGTGCTGAGGGTTTAGAAGTTATCTCAATTACCAATATTAAATAGGAATAATTAGATGTCATCCCAAAAATTATCACTTGCAGAAATTTCTAAAAATATGGGGATTGAATTACCAAAATCCGGTGATTTATCACAAGAATCCCAATCTCAACCTGCTAGTGCGGCAGATTTACAAGAAGACTCGCAGCCGCAACAAAAAAATCCAAAACTTCAAATCCTCTTAATCGGATTGGGGTTATTTAGTACTTTGGGTGTGGGCACCATGCTCTTGCTCTGGGGTCTGGGCAATGCGACAGCTCCACAAGTTGCCAAGAAACCTGATTCTCTACCCAATGGCGAAGCTATTAAATCGACCCCAGAACAGCAAAAAGAAGTTGCAGACCTTAAAACTAAGCTGGTGATGGAACAGCAAAAAGCAGATGCAGCCAGAGTTGCCGCAGAACAGGCGAAAGCTGCATCACCCAGCCCAACCCCTAGCCCTACTACATCGACAACTCCTCCAGTTGCGACTGTCACGGCAACTAAACCTACTCCTGTTACTGCAATTAAACCGATCGATAACACGCAGTCGTCAGATCGAGAGAAGTCTGTATTAGCTTCCTTACAACAACAGAAACAACAGGAACTAACTCAACTGGCATCACTGCGACAGTCTCTCCAGCGTGAGAATTCACAGCTAATCGAAGCTCGCAATGGAGTGGTTAAAGAGCAACAAAGACTAGCATCGCTTCGCAGTCGAGGCAATGCTAATTCCGCACGGATTTTTAGCTCACAACCTACGGTAGTCGCACGAGCCAAAGAGATCGCTCCAATCCAGCCGTTGGCGAAGCCTCCGCTTGGTGGAATCGCACGACTACCAAAACCTGCGATCGCTCCAATCCAGCCGTTGGCGAAGCCTCCGCTTGGCGGAATCGCACGACTGCCAAAACCTACGATTGTTTCAACCCAACCGTTGGCGAAGCCTCCGCTTGGCGGAATCACCAAACAAAAACCTGCGATTGTTTCAACCCAGCCGTTGGCGAAGCCTCCGCTTGGCGGAATCGTCCAACAACCAAGACTAGATTGGGAACAAGCCTCAGCCCTAGCTAATTATGGTGGTATTCCGAACGATTCAACTCCGACCAAGCCCACGAACCAACCGCTCACTCTTGCTGGAGGCAATGCAATGTCGCCCATTCTGCGCTTACCAGTCGGTCAGGTAGTGTCTGGTAAGCTGGCTACTCCCTATTACACGTTGATTAGCAATGGGGAAGGGATATCTCAAAACTCAAAAGCTCTGGCAACAGTGACGATCGACAAAGCGATCGAGGTTGGCTCCGGTTGGCATCTACCAGTAGGTACGGCGATCGAATTTGAGTTGCAGATTGCCGATAACGGCATGATTCAGGCAGTATCGAAAAAAGTTACTTACGGCAATACTCAGATCGATATTCCCGCTGGAGCCTTTGCCATTACTGGTAATGACAACCAGCCTCTATTCGCTCAAATCAAAGAGGTCAATGGTTCGCAAATTGCCGCAGCGGACACCCGCGCTGCAATCTTTGGGGGCGCGGCTGAAATTGGTAACGTTCTAATTAACAGCGGGAATAGCAGCTCTGTGAGCGTGGGAGTTGGCACGACGATCTCGACTCAAAATAACGGCAGTCCCAATATTTTAGGGGCTTTATTTAAGGGAGCTTTCAGTCCCCTGGCTCAATCTCAAGTAAGCCGCGCCAACGCGATTGCTACTAAAGCAGACAAGATGAGCAAAGTCGGCTACTTGCTGCCTGGTACGCTCGTGCGCGTATATGTCGCCCAGGCTGCAACATTCCAAATCCCGATCGATAACACACCTCAAACTTCGAGTTCGGCCCAAAATTATCCACCCACCCCAGCATCAAAAGTCGCTCGGTTGAACGCTTCAGCCACTTCATTAATTGTAGAAACACCACTAAATCCGATGTCTACTCAATCTGTCATTAATTCCAGCGGAGCGGATGTCGTTGCGCCCAGTCCTTTCTATTCTGCTCCAATTCAGCCAGTAAACCCTCAACCTCCAGCCCTCACTAACCCTAATTACACCACCGATCCATTTCAGCCTCCAAGCACCAGTCCTGATTTCACGACTACTCCAACTCAACCCCCAGGAACTCCAAGTCAGGCAGTAATTTCACAACCTCCAATTCTCAACCCTAATTATCCATTTGCTCCAACTCAACCCCTAACAATACAGACTTCTCAAGGCAATTATGTTATTAAGTAAAATCCCACTTTTAGTACTACTTTCATTTCTACTTTCTAGCCTGACTGCTAGGGCTGGCACGGTGTCGCTCCAAAGAGAAAGTGTAATTGCCAATGTATCCGAAAACACCGGACAGCTACTCGATTGGTCGGCAACCGATCGCCGCATCGAGCGGATATTTTTTGATAATCCCGAACGTTTCCGCGATTCATTTGTGATTACTACAGATGGTTGCACTAACAATAAATGTGTCAATGCTTCTCTGCTAAATATTAGTGCCCGTCCTAGCGGTCGTTACCTTGATGGTTCGCTCAAAGTCATCCTTACGGATCGTGCAGGTAGAAAGCGAGTTCTAACGGTGAATGTGGTCAAAGTCAAACAGGTTGATGATAGCGTGATGACATTTTCTCCAGTCGCCATTCTCAGCCAACCGAGCCATCGATCCTCCATTGGAGGGGCTACTTCACCGACAGGATTTTACAACGGAGATCGTAAAAATAGTAATAAATTCTAATCCACATGAACCGAAGAGATTGGCATCAGGTAAAACACCTTGCCCTGCAAGCGATCGTCATAATTACCTTCATAGGTGCCCTAATTGGAGTTGTGTCTGGACTATATGGAGGGATGCGCTACTTTAAACCAAATTATCCACAACAAGTTAAATAAATGCAAATTCATACTTTTAGACGATACAGATCGGAATCTGTTGGACAGTGGTTTTACAAACATCGTCATCCAATTTTCATAGCCACGATGAGAGTCGCGGTTTATTCAACTATTAGCGTAGCTACTCATCACATTTACACTGGTAGTTTGAGTATTTTCATGTTTTTAAAAGAGTATGTCTTCCCTATTTTTCAGGAGATAATGTAATATGATTTATCGCAATCTGTTTCTGGCTATTTTATTTAGTCTCGGCTGTTTGTCGCTTCCAGTTCGCGCTGAAAACAGCGACACCAAACTGAGTGACGAACAAATAACCGCAGTTAAAAAGGCTCTATCTACAGCTACATTTGCCAATAGTCCACCCACAACCACATCCGCGACTTATGTTGCTGACCCACGCATCCCGCAACTTCCTAGCTTTTCGTATACTGCGGGAACACCCTTGCCTAAAGCCGTTCCTGGAGCTATGGCATCGATGATGGGGGCGAGTAAGTATTCTCCACAATCGGCAACTACCGATGCAGGTGGCGATCCGAATGCTTTTGCCAACACCAAACTTACTGCCTTACCTTTCTTTGGCAAATTGCCCTTTGCCTCGGTTGTAGCGGCAAATCCCCAGCTCGCTAAGTTAAAGATTGGCGATGTTTTTCCGAGCTGGAGTGCTGCCGATCCTAATAAGTCTGTGGGTGACTTTGCTAATAGTCCATTAGGGAAAACTCCTATCCCTGCGGATGTTATAGCCTCCACCCCGACATCAAACCTTCCTGGCGTTACTGATACTCCATACGGCGACTATCCTGCTATCGGCAAACCGCCGATCGACCCCAGCAATCCAGGTGAGACGGTCTATATTGCCGACATGCCTGGTATCTCTAAATTATCCTTTGATAACTTTATCAAGATCGGTGCCATCCCTCCAGGATTGACGCTGCTGAAATTCGATCTCCTCCATTCGGGGCAAAGAGAACTGAGCGTTGCCAATGGAGATAAAGTTGCCGCAGGTAGCAATAAAGAACCGAATGCCCCCTGTAAAAACTGCGATGCAGTTGAATTACTCAGCCCCATAGCTGCCGACAGCAATTTAAACCCTTACAACGGGACGATCTCGCCGATTGGATTGCAGCTCAAGGGTGGGTACGGACTGCTTGGAGATTTGCTTACTGCTGCTGGGGTTCGAGAGGATTCGGGGTTTGAGGTTCCCTATATCGGTTTTGGAGACTGCGGCTCGAAATGGTCTGCTAGATCGCCTAATGTCAAAGCTGGGACGGTTCAACAAACACTCAGTTTCCGCTATTGTTTCACTCTGCCGATTCTTGGATTCCAAGCTACACCATATTTTCTCCCTCTGCCGCTACCGCTCCCAGCCAATGAGCAGCAAGCCAATTTGTTATTGCCAATGATGGTTAGACCCGTCGTTAAAGCACCTTTACCATCAATTCCATCGCCGCCATCAATAGCTTCAGCTTCAGCTTCAGTCTCACCAAGCATTTCGCCCATCATTCCATCCGCTGTTGGAATTGACAAAGTAGCCCTATTTGGGAGTGCTACCAAGAACTCCTATAGTCCGACTTTGAACGTATATTCTGACGGGGAATCATCAGCAAAACTACCTGCAATCGTTCGCGTAGCGTCGCCCTTGGTGAATCGTCATGAAAAGTTCGGTTAGAGTCAGATCGACATTTATACTAGCAGCTCTACTGGCAATAAGTGGGTCTTTTATCGCAATTCGCACAGCCAATTGGATCGGGGATAAAATTCATACTCCAAAGGGTGTTTATTCGCTGGCAACGGATATTTCTTCTATCCAAGAGATCGAGCGAGTTATCGATCGCAGTGTTTATACTTCTAAAAGCTTTGTTGCCTCACAAATCGCTAAGAAGATTCTCGCAGCGCAGATTGGAAGTGGTGAAACCACGTTCACGATTTATCGATTTAATTTTCCGCAAACTTGTGGAAAAGTGGGTTGCTTGTATGTGGTGGTAGATGAGCATGATAAATACACAAATTCTTTACAGTTAATCGATTTGCCTGATAAGTCATTTCCATTTTCTACTCTTAAAAAGAGCGGCTGCTTCAACGTCAGACAACCAATAAACAACACGATCGACAATTATGAAATCTGCAAACCAAATTAGTCTCATACCACCGCCACTACTCAAACCGACGAAGTTAGATTCCTCAGTATTGACTATTTTTGGTCTGGGATTGCTATTTATTATCCTCAGTGTAATTCAGGGCAGAAACGGGAAAAAAGGCAAAACTGCTACCGCAAGGTGGGCGACTCCCAGCGAGATCCAAAGGTGTCGCAAGCTAGCTAAAACCGCAATCCGCAAACGTAGATTCGATAATGCTGCCTACTATATTACCGAACCGATCGGTGCCCCAGTAAGCTCCCCAGATCGGATTATGAATCAGAAATTTGCGGCGAATGTAATGTTTCCAGAAATCAATCGGGGGCTATTTACTTGCGGTGGTACTGGTTGTGGCAAGACTGACAATATTATCAATCCTTGCTTGCATTCTGCCATTGCACAAGGAATGTCGATCGCTTTATTCGATGGTAAAGGGCGTGGCGGTCAATCTGAGACGTTAATTCCGCTTGCTCTCAGACATGGTTACGAAGTGAGAGTTTTAGCTCCAGGCGATCGAATTTCTAACACTTTCAATACTTTTGATTCGATCAAAGACGAGAGCGATGTTGCTGGGGCGCGGGAGCGCGTAGCGGTTCTCATTGACAATACCAGTGAGAAAGATGCTAAAAAAGACTCATTTTTCGATCCTGCGGGATCTTCGGTTCTATCTGGTGCCTTTTTACTGGCTAAATGGGTCGCCAAAGTTGAGAGAGATCCGCTGTTCGCCAATATCTTAATGGTCAACCAAATCCTCAAATTACCAAATTTAGCAAAGCGACTACTGGATTGTCGCGACACCATCGATCCTTGGATCTACTCTGAGTTTGCAATTCTGACATCAACTAGAAGTAAAGATGGTCGTGGCCCCGAAGGCAGTATTTTAGCCACTGCGATTAAAATGTTGGCTCCTTTGGTAATCCCCAATTATCTCTCGACTTTTTGTGGTAAGACAACCTTTCCAGGCTTCGATCCTCAAGATCCACTCAAGGTTGATGGCAAGCAGATGGTGGTCTTCATGCTCGATCCCGACAACGTAGCCAGTACCGTCCCACTGATTGCGATGGCAATTCACCAAGTCGTTGCTTATAACCTCAGAGCTGGGAGACAAGAACCACTGGTATGCAGTTTTGATGAGTTTCATCTATTGAATTTACCCATCGTTCTAAAATGGTTGGCTGTCGATCGTTATAATGGTTCCTCGATAATTATCGGTACGCAGTACCTCAGTCAATTAGATGCCATCTATGGCAAAGATCGAGCTAGAGGCTTTTTAACTAATTGTAATACTAAAGCATGGTTTAACCCAGGCGATCCCGATACAGAACGCGCTCTCTCACAAGCCTTTGGAGAGGAAGAACTGGAGTTAAAATCAAATTCCAAGTCGTACAATTTTGGTAAAAATAGTGGTAACAGTCGATCGGAGAACGAACAGTTACATAAAAAGCCGTTGATCGAAGCTCACGTTATCGGTCAATTTCCCAAAGGTAAATGTATCATTCAATCTCCAGGAACCGGAAATAAAGATAATGTTAGCATTCCGTTTGTCCATCAGTTTAGTTACGATTCAAAGCAGAGCAAAGCTTTCAAGGATAGATCGATTGAAGATTACAACGCAATTAGAGAATTTATAATTAACGAGCGCGATCGCTCTTTACAAATCGATTTCAGTCAGGAATTGTTACGGTACACGCAAATTTTAGAGCGACTATTGCCCTTGAGTAATGAAACAGCAGAAAATTCTCCATCTAATCCCGACCCATTACATGTTGTTGGTAGCGATATTTTAAACTCATTCCAAGCTTCTGGCTTCGATGTATCCAAATTCGATATCGATGCCCAGAAAAAGTATTATATTCCAGCAGATTTGATTGTTGAAGACGAACTAAAACCATTAACTTATACCGATCTGGGTAGGCTCTTAGATTACAACAAATCGTCGCACAAGCAACCGCCGCCGCCCATCCCCGCCGCTACGGGCGCGAATTTCTAGCTACTATCTTTAGCTGTTGGCGGGGATTAGGCTTACGGCTGTCATATTTTTACTCACCTGAAATTTATGCTAACTGCTACATCAACTTACGATCGAATCTATGTCAGAACCGACAAACAATGTCTATTTGCTCTAGATTGTGGGAGTACTTTTTATGTCGATCTCGATCCGCTCTTATCGCAAACATATATCTCGATCCATTTAAACGATCGACCGATCTATTTCCACGATTTGGTTGCCAATCGCACGGTACTAGAATGTCCGATCGGGATGGCTATTTACAATAGTCACATCAAACAAATTGAGGATACGAACGAAGAAAGTGAGTTTAACGAGCGATGTAAGGTGTTTTTTGGCTGGCTATGCGATAGCGACGGACGAGAGATCGTGCATGATGGGGAGTATGCTGGGCAACCTTTGTATGTCAAGGGACAATACGCGATCGATCTCGTCGAACAAGCGGGATATTCTAATTTTTATGACTATCCTTTAGCTGAATATTTATGTCTGCCTTTCGATCCAGAGCAACTATATTTTATCCCGCCACATTTTGTCAAAGATGAACTTGTCGATTTGTCACCATCGGGAGTTCAGGTTATTGTCGATTGGAATAGCCGTGTAGATATTTGCAATATATTTATCGAACGAGATCCGATAACTGGTGCCGATCGTCTTTGTGTTTTTGGTCGCGATATCGAACGGTCTTTAGATGCGGCAGGTTTTAGGATCGATTTCGATATTGAAGAGGATAAAAAGTACTATGTTCCCACAGATTTGACGATCGACGGACTAACAAAAGCATTTAAAACTGATGATATTTGCGATCTGGTTGCATCCAACAAGAAAAATACTCACCATCAAGATCCTTTCTAACTTATGCAGGAAATTCATAGCCAGTCAGAACGATTATCTCAACAGCTTAACCAAGTGGGAGCTAGCGCACTCGCGAATATGATGGCGGCATTAGTTCGGTTGTCTAATCGGGAGAAAACAAAATCTAAATCTCTACAAGTAACTCGCGGAACACCCGATCTCGAATCGGTCAAAGTATCTCAGACAAATTCACCCACAGCAACAGCAACTATGGATTATGGATTTAAAGTTACCCGAACAGATTCTAACAATCCCGACCTCAGCCCTAAGCAACAGGCGGAGCAATCGATCGGGCAATTAGATAGGCTCCTGCCAGATCGGAAATACTTCCAGCGCGATCTAGATGTAAATGGAACTAAATATAATGTTCAAAAATTTCGAGGCGGTGGAATAGATATTCAATCTAAAGATTCTAAACTGTACGCCAAGTCGGGGAAGATTAGATTTACTGGAGATGAATCGAGATTAATTAAAGATTTACCAGAAATCGTGGCGCGGGTGGAGCGGGAATTGGATTTAGAACGACCGAAGCAGATAAATAATCGCACTGAGGTTTTATACGGCTACGATTCAAATAATAATTTTATTGAAAAACCACTCTCCCAAAAAGATGCCCAAGCTATTCTCGCTCTGATGGAGGGTAAAGAGGGTGCTACTATCGCAGGGGGAGAGAATCTACTGATTGAATATGGGGGCAAAAAGTTATTTGAAACCGACGCTAAAGGCGTGGTAACTTACAGTGCTTACGATCGCGATCCCGAACTTCTGAGCAGTATTAAACTCAAGGACGAGAAGGGACTGACCGAACTCAATAATTATGCTAAACGGATGGCTGCGTCTCCCGATAATGAGGCTAAAGTCACTAAAACCCCCAAACCTGAATTAGTACCAAAACCACCTCAAGCAGCTAATACAGTGGCACCCCAATCCCCGCTCGGCAAAACCTTAAACCGCGCCGAACCGACAGCAGAACTAGATTCCAATCAGATAGTGAGTGTGGCTTACGAGCGAGTTCTAAAATCGGAATTTGCCACAACTCAACCCGACAAACGCGCTCAACGCACGATTGAGGGGGTGCAATTCAATCTCAGTCCTCAAAAAGGGAAAGAAACTAGGTCGATTTTGGTTACTTCGAGTAAGGGGGCGAAAGCCGTTCGGATTGGTGCGGTCGATCGGGACGGAAACTTTAAGCCAGATCCCAAACTTAACGATCCAAATGTCGTTAAAGCTCTAGATCGAGTCCTGGCGGTGCGGGAGATCGACCCTCGATCGGTTAAAGCAACACAACAACTTGAAGTAGCTAATCGATCGCAAGATCCCCAATCCCTCCCACTCACTCAGGAAAACGCGCCCAACCCCACGCCGAATATTGGCAACTCACCTGAATTAGCCGCTGCTGGTAACGCTCTAGGTGCTAATACACCCAAACCTAAGCCGCAGAGCAGAAATAACACAACTGAATTAGCTGCCACTGCTGGCAATGCTCCAAGCGTTACTACACCTAATACCGCTCTGAATATCGACAACGATTCGCCTGAGTTAGCTTCCACCCATGCTAATTCTCCAGGCGTTAGCGTTCCAACTCATGGCGAGAAAGAAGCCGTGCGAGTGCCAACTAGTGGCGGCACTCCCGAACGCTCGCGCCCAGAACCCGAAGTATCCCAAAACCGATAATGTCACAAGATCTTACCCAATTAATGACCCAGCACCGGATAATCCTGGTGCGCTGTAATCCACTCGATCGCGAATGGATCGTCAGCACTCATCTGAGTGATTGTCAGCGATGGCGATTGAATGTTGCGATTGCCAACGATGCGATCGCTTCACCGTTTGGGTTGCTACTCGATGCCATCCGTAACGTCAGTAGCGAGGGCAACTTCATTTTCGATAATTACTTAACCTTCATTGCTACGCTCGCGCCGTGGGAGCGGCAACTAATTTACGAGCAGTTCGCCGATCTTTACTCCCTGTGCCAGGATCGCTATCGGCTGGTGTTATTACAAACCGATGATACGCCGTTGCCGATCGAACTGGCTCGATTTATCTACGAGTACAACTGGAAGCTGCCAACTGCTGCGGAAATTACCGAGTTATTCGGCGAATATCGCTTCGAGCCAACCGAGCGCAATCTCCGGCTGGCATCGGGGCTGGCTTATCAAGATTTAAAGCTTGCCCTGCAACAATCGGTTGAGAGTCCAGAGCCGGAACTATATCTAGAAACATACCGCAACGCACGTCTATCTCTGATGGGGGTTAAATACGATCCGCCCCCAGCATTCAAAGAAATCGCTGGATTAGATGAATTGGTGCTGGCGATCGATAAGCTCAAGTTTAGATTCAGTCAACAGGCGATCGACCTTGGACTGCCTTACCCGAAAGGTTGGCTCTTAGTTGGGATACCAGGAACCGGAAAGACTTACTCGGCTAGATCGATCGCCTCTGCTTTGGGCTACCCCATGTTATCGCTAGAGATCGACAAAATTAAGGTTGGCGGACTCACAGCAATGGCAAGAGTACTAGAAATCGCTCGTGTTTGCGCTCCCTGTATATTTTACATGGATGAAATCGAGAAACTATTCACCAGGGATGATAAGCCACTTCTATCCTTGTTACTAACTTGGCTTCAAGATAAAACCTTTCCAGTTTTTGTCATCGGTACTCTCAATCGGATTGAAGATTTGCCTGTCGAAGCTACTCGTGCTGGTCGATTTGATTGTGTTTGGGAAGTCGATTCTCCCGATGCCGAATCGCGTTTGAATTTATTCTTACTGTTTCTGAAACGATTTGACTCTAGATTCAAAGACGACCTAGTTTTTGATAAATACGAATGGCAAGGTATTCTCGATGAAACGATTGAATTTGTTGGAGCAGAAATCGAACAAATCGTTATAGATACAATTGCCAGAGTTAAAGAGTCCGATCCTAATAGTGAAGTTGCAGCAGGAGATTTACTTGAGGAAGCAATGCAATTTAACTGTATGTTCGAGCGCAATTCTAAGCAAATTGTGACGATTAGAAACTCGATTCGCGAATTAGCCAAGCCGTCTCATTCAAAAAAACAGAGTATTCTGGCACCTCGGAATATCGATCCTTACCGACCTGCAAAGGTAGTCTCATCAAATTAATAAACTACACAATACTTTACGTAAAATGTTTGCAGTTAAAAATAAAAACGGTGACAGTTCTAGTAAGTCTCCATTTACTAGTTATCTCGATGCGATCGATCGCAAAGAAGCATTAGCTAATATCGATAAGCTCGTTAACAGCCGCGAATTATCTACCGATGATGAGATTTATCACATCACAGGGACGATCGCTCAAATCGAGAAGATTAGCGAGTATCTGCATGTGGTTACTGCTGCCGTGCCTCAAGCAATTCAAGTGTTACTTGAAGAGGAACGGCAACAACGTCAGCTCGAATCTTCGGAGAGCGATACTCGACAGGAACAACTACTTGCAAAACTCGATAAAGATCGCGAAACTTATCGAGATTTAACCAAACAAGCGATCGATCGTAGTGGTCGGAATATTAACAGTAGGCTTTTAAATTATTGTTGGGGGTTAGGTGGTTGTCTAGCTGGGGTGGGAGTAGCATCTTTGCTAGCTTACTTTCTCGTGTTTCCTCAACAATTAAGATTAGCCAGAGGTTCTGATGGAACGATGTTGGAATGGTTGAGTACGTCCGATGGCAAGATTCTTCGTCGTGCATTCGTGTCTGGCAACAGATCGGTAGAAGCGTGTATTCGTAAAGGAATCAAAAAGACTGGTAAAACTGTTTGTATACTGGAAATTAAGTGATATGGCAAACAATAAACAGCAAGAGAATTTAGAACAAGTAAATAATGATAATTTCACGCCTACTCTACATCTTTGCAATGGATTTTTAGGCGGATCTGGCAAATCTACGCTCGCACGTCTATTTTGCGAGCGGTTTATTAAGATCGGTCGGTTGTTTACCTTAATCGATGCCGATCCTAATTGTAATGTCGCTCGCGCTTACGATCGAGAAACCGTGGCTCTTTGGCAGTACAAGGATGTTAAGTCTTCTGTCGGTTCGATTAGCAGTCGATTCGGTCGATCGTTAGCAGATAATGATGAATTTAGATCGCAAGTAGACTCAAACCTGATGAGCGAACAAATTATCTTTTCTAAAGATGCTAAGTTCAGCTATTTAGGCGATCGATTGTTGGATGTAATCTATAGTTTAAAGCAAGATCTTATTGTCTCTTTACCTGCAAATGATGGCATCGATCTTTGGCTCGATAGTAACAATATTAATTCACTTATGGCAAGCGAATCGCCGCCGCTTAAAGTTGTCAATTGGTGGTGTAGCTTTGGGAGCGGTACTTCGCAGCAGATGTTCGTCGATTTTGTTACCAAATATCCCAACCTGCATCATGTTTGCGTATTTAACTTAGGCATAACTAGTGCGGTTCCTAACTGGGGTCGGTTCGATCCGCTGCCGACATTAGATAAGCCGTCTCAGGATGGAAAAGTTAAGATTGCGAATATCCTACCCTGGCTTGCAGATCCGGCAATTCTTGAAGCGGTAGATCTCGGTACTCCGTTACATGAAATTATTAAGAATGGGTATCGAGGGAAGCAACTCAATCCGATCGTGAAACTGAAAATAGATAAATGGTTGGAGGATAATTGGCAATCTTTTCGACATACGGGGTATTTGCCTTGATTAATTATGTATCATCGGGGGGAGAAGTAGTCGATCGTGCCTTGCAAACTCTGTTGACGTGTTATGGAGCCTCATATCAACGGCACATTTTTACCGCGCTTCCAGATTGGCAATTAGATGAGTTGCTGTGGGACGATCGAGTTCATGCAATTATATCCGAGTGCGATCCTCTGCAATTTAGTCTATATCTTGATCGCCTTCCTATTGGCATCGATACTCGCGCTCACTGGTGGCAAATTTTACCTCCATGTCATCGGGAGTTGCAAAAGATTATTTTTTTAGTAGCCGGACTTACTACTAAATATAAGCACTTAAAATATAGTTTTTTACTGAGTCAAGCTTACAAATCAGAGATATGGAAGACAATTTTTGATAGGGTCGATTCTCTGACATTAACAACGATCGGTCAAAAAAATATGCTAGTCAGCCTACCCGATATCGATCTGCAAAAACTGAATTATACGGCTCACAATTCTCCAATGGAGATGCTCCGCCAACGACAGGTACGCAGTTGTCTGATTTATCCTCGTGCAGATCGATTTACCAATGCTAATGTTGCCGAGCTTGTATCAACACTCTGTCAACTTCAACCTTTTTTTCATTATTAAGCTCGCTTTTATGCTCGTGAGGGTATAGTTGTAAATTTGCAAACGATCGTGTTTGTGTCGCCAACGTACACACGATATGATAAAATAGGATTAAATTGCTAAGGTATTGAGTATGTCTTCTAACTTACGGGCAGAAAGGCTAGATATTCGCCTTTCCCCAACTGCTAAGAGGTTGTTGCAGGCTGCGGCACAATCTCGTCATAAAACCCTCAGTGAATTTGTACTGGATACCGCTCTGACAGAGGCAGAAAGTACTCTGGCGGAACGACGGCAATTCAGTCTCAACGATGAAGAATGGAATGCTTTCCAGGCAGCTCTTGATGCCCCGACTCGTACTCATCCCCGTCTGCTACAACTGCTAAATACGCCCAGTGTGTTCGATCGATGTCCATAGCCACGGATGATTCTCAGCCACGGATCGAAAAACTTACATCTGGGCAACCGATCGCCGAATTCGATTGTGGAGTAGAGGCACTAAATCAGTTTTTACACCGATACGCATCCCAAAATCAAAAGAAAGATAGTGCCCAAACTTGGCTGGCATTAATTGGCGAACGGGTGGTTGGTTATTACACCCTCACGGTGGGAGAAGTCACGCATTCTGAGTCACCGTCAGGGTTAAGTAAAGGGTTGGCACGTTACCCGATCCCAGTGATGATCTTGGCGCGGTTGGCTGTAGATAATCGTTTTCAAGGGCAGAAGCTCGGACAGGGTTTATTGTTGGATGCTTTGCGTCGAACCGTAAATGCCGCTGATATTGCTGGAATTAGGGCGATTCTGGTTCAGGCTAAGGATGAGACTGCGGGCAAGTTTTATGGTCATTTTGGGTTCGAGCCATTTCCAGCCTCACCACTGACTATGTATAAGTTGCTCAAAGATATTAGAGCGATGAAGGGTTGATACGATCGGCATCGCTATTTTGGATTGATAGGTGGAACTGGAATTTTGGCTCGATCGTCACACACTCAATAACCAAATTAAACGTAATGCCAGAGCTAGATCGTACTCTCATTTCTCCCGATCGCTTGCCCTGTCGTCGCTACTCCAATAACAGCTTAGTTATCGGTATTTCTGGCGGCAGTGGTGCTGGTAAGTCGTGGCTGACGAGTAAATTCGAGCAACTTTGTCCGATCGATACATGCGTATTCGATCTCGATGGTTATTATCGAGAGATCGACTTTGTGAACGCGCTCGAATTTACTCATGACAATCCTCGATCGATTAATTTTGATGAGGCTGTAATCGATTTAGATCGATTAGTAACCGGACTACCCGTTGCCGTCCCGATTTATGATTTTGCTAGCCACACCCGCACTGGTTCGCGAATTTGCCAACCCGCTCCGATTATCATAGTTGAGGGAATTTTTGCTTTTTCTCACCCTTCCCTATTCCAACGATTCAATCTCAAGGTTTGGGTGGAGGCAGCGGATTCTACCCGTTATAAACGACGGTTGGAGCGAGATGTCGCAATTAGGGGTCGAGATATTATTGAGGTTACACAACGTTACGATCGGCATACTAGACCTGGATACGAGCGGTTTATTCATCCCAATCTTGCGATTGCAGATATCGCGATCTATAACGATACTGGGAGCGAGGCTATTCCAGAGGGTTTATACGCACTATTGGCTTACGCTCTGTTAGATTTTCAAAGCTAGCTTTGAGCCTTCGTTTTATTGTGAGTAGCAAGCTTCAGCTATTTCTATTGAAGTACAATTTGCGTGTTGTCCTGACTAATTTGCATTCGAGTTCCCCTCGACACGATCGTATAGCTGACTGCAATCGTCGGTGGCGATTACCAACTAAAAATCCCCCTGAACAGGAGGAATCAATTATTGTCAATCGAATCTGATGATTTCGATCGGCAAGATTAGCGATCGAATCGCACCAATCGATGATTCTTCTTGCCAGTACGCAGCAGCAGTAAGCTGTCCGAGACAAGCAAATTGCACTCGATCGCTAAATCGCTACTAGTAACGAGAGCATTATTCAGATTAACCCCTCGATTTTCGATTAACCGACGACCTTCTCCGCGAGAGGCGCAAGCTCCAGTGGCAATCAGCAGATCGACGATTGTAAAAGTATCGCTCAAGCAAGAGCGTGATAAATCTGTTGCTGGCACGTCTTGGAAAATATTGAGGATATCGGTAGCATTAAGATCGGCGATCGATTCGCCAAATAATACTCGTGTTGCCTGTAACGCTCGCTTCAAGCCCTCTTGTCCGCGCACGATGGTCGTCACTTCTGAGGCAAGAATTTTTTGAGCTTCGCGTTGCTCTGGGTGTGCCCGATGGCGATCGAAAATTTCCTTAATTTGGACGATCGACAGAAAAGTAAATAGCTTCAGGTAACGCTCCACATCGCGATCGTCGGTCTGTACCCAGAATTGATAGAACTCATAATCGCTGGTCTTATTGGGATCTAACCAGATAGCATTACCTGCCGACTTGCCAAATTTCTCGCCATTGGCATTGACAATCAGGGGAATCGTCAATCCGTAAGCCTCGCCCCCACATTTACGACGGATCAGGTCGATGCCAGCGACGATATTGCCGAGTTGGTCGTTACCACCAACTTGAATTAGGCAATCGTGCTGCAAGTAGAGCTGGTAGAAATCCAAAGCTTGCAAAAGCGAGTAGCTAAATTCGGTGAAGGATATACCACCGTCGGCCAATCGCCGTTTGACCGACTCTTTACCGAGCAGTTCGTTAACGGAGACATGCTTGCCGATCTCGCGTAGGAAGTCGAGGAAGGTAATATCCTTCGTCCAATCGGCATTATTAACCATGATGGCGGCATTCTCGCCTTCAAACGAGAGGAATGAGGCGAGCTGGCGTTTGAGGCACTCGGAATTAGCTGCGATCGTTTCTTGACTCAATAACTGGCGTTCGGTCGATCTGCCGCTGGGGTCGCCTATCGATCCCGTTGCTCCACCGACTACGGCAATCGGTTGATGTCCGGCTCGTTGCAGTCGCGCTAGCAACATAATTACGGCTAAGTTGCCAACGTGGAGACTGTTTGCCGTCGGGTCAAACCCCGCGTAGAATGTAACAGGTTTCTGTAGCAGTAGTTCGACGGCATCGCGATCGGTAATACTAGCGATCGCACCTCTAGCTTCAAGTTCTGAGAGAATATTGAGACCAGACATAATTTAATGGCTCCTAGGACTTACGCATTGACAAAACGATCGCGTTGTGATTTTACGTACTGGCAAGATTATTTACAATATATTCACGGACAACAGATGTAAATAAATTTTTTTGTACTTCATACCAGTTCGCAATACTTTTCTCAACTCTCATCTTTTCTAATCGAACAAATGCTTGCAGAGAACAGAAGACATGCGTTTTAATTGCCTGACTATCTCTAACCATAAATCGGCAGATCCCACATACTTGTTTAATTGCTCTATGGAAACATTCAATTCCCCAATGAGTATCATGAATTCTGACAAACTCTTCTCGCTCAATTTTTTTGAGATCATCCTCATCTGGTAAGTATAAAATATAGTGTCTAGAGCCTTCGTTCTTGAAGTCTTTCCTATACAATTTTATAAATCCAAATTTTCTCAAGTGGGTTAATAATACTGACTCTGGGATATCCAAGCTATTTACCTGCTTGTATTTCTTAGCCTCGTTTGATACAGTTCTGTTCTTTTCAACTCCGAATAAAAAACCTAATTTCTGGTCTTTTAGAAATTTGAGATTTTCTACTCCTGAATACCAACTATCTCCTGTAACTATTCTCGGCTTTAATCCCCAATTTATTACTTCCACTACCATTTCCCGAAAATAATCGTTTTTTGTTTTCGCATCCTCCTTATCATAAATTCTGTAATTTACTGGCATCGATTTGCCATCAACATCACTATAGTATAGTGTAATTAAATTTACACCCTTAATCGTTTTATGATATTTCCCAGACCAAAAATAGCTTATTAATTCGGCTTTCTTTGGATTGCTGTACAATTTTTCGATTACCGTGTCATCAACACTTAAAATTCCTCCGAGTAAATTAATTGTGTTCTTGCATGTCTCAAACAAATCTTTTGCTTCATATCGTTCCCTCAGCAAAAATCGATTCACACTGTCATGAGATGCCTCTGACAATAGCTCTGATAATCTACAGCACCCTCCCTGTTTAGGTTCTGACAACAGGAATAGAACATATTTGTCCAGATTACATTGTGCTGTGGATGGTCTGCTCAGTTCTCTAATTGTCTGACACCTATATTCAAAAACTACACTTTCCCTCAATGCACTATTCTACCACTCCGTCAATGCGTAAGTCCTAGCTCCAATGAGTGAGATGGTGATGGGTTAGGCGAAAAACTCGAACGTGGGGTTATTGATATCGAGCAGAGCGGTAGAGGTTGACGCACCACAGTATTGGGATAGCATTTGGGCGATTCGATCGCGGACGTTAATTACTGTAGATTGGCAGTCTGTAACCAAACCATCGATATTGATCGCGATCGTCCGCGTCTGCTCGGTAATAGCAGTGATGCTGGAATTGCGCCAGATCCAGCGACGACACATCACCTCACCCTTGTCGGCACAAACGTAGATTACTTCGCCAGGATCGGGGTGTTCGAGCGCAGCATTCGCACCCAGCGGCGTAAAACTTTCGCTACCATCGGCATAGCGCAATTCGAGTTGAGAGCCAATCAGAGCCAGATCGTCGCCGCCGACGGGGATTTTGCCATCGATCGAGTTGATGTTCATGATGGCAACTACTTTGTTGATAATGGGCAACGTAGCATCGGGCTTTTGCACCCGCTTGAGTAAGTTACAATGTGCGGGTGGGAATTTGTTGGGATTGACCCCTAACTGGCGATATAACTCTTTCCAGTGGGCGGTACGAGGGTCTGTATCGAGATCGATCGGGTGAGCTTGAGCGGTTTATCAGATGAATCTCGTCGCGGAAAATCCCTGTTTATTGCCACTACAAATTGCCCAGATCAGCTTGGTAGTGCCCTGCTATCTAGATTCATTCTCATCCCTGTAATTCAACCCTTGGAACCAGACTATCCAGCTATTATCATTGCTACGTCTCGGAAAGTAGACTGCAATCTTGCAGAATTAGACCAAGGCGATCCAGATATAGTAGCAGCGGCGAAGATCTTTTACAAAATCGGTGCAAATGCTCGCCACATCAGATCTTCACTCAGTAACGCCTTACTCGCTTACGGTAAGCTCGATCCGCAAGCCATCCTCAGTGCCGCCAAAGACTGTATTATCTCTGGCGATCGAGATTCTGCTATCTACAGCGACCTTCTGGCGATCTCTGTCTGCACCAGTAAAAGCTTTCTACCCTGGTCTGATTGTCTGGCTACCTATCCCTTTCCGCCTCACCTGGAAGGACTCGTCGATCGGCAGACTGGCGATATAGATCGCAATGAATTACAAAAACGGATCGCCCAACTCAAGCCCCATGCAAATCTCTAATCCCACTCAATTAACTTCCGTAGAGATTGCCCAAACTGCTGTTGCCGAGTTTCTTCGAGCGGCGGCAGTCTCTCCCGAACTCTGGCGTAGCCATATCAACGGTACAGGAGCTGTTGCCAGTTTGGAGGCGAAACTTGCCGCCCATTATGACAAAAAGTTCGCGCTCTGCTTTTCTAGTGCGACCACTGCGCTCTTGGCGATCGCCCTAGCTCTGGATTTAAAGGATACATCCTTTATTACCACTCCGTTAAGTTATGGGGCAACTCTAGCGGGTTTTTTGCTATTGAACAATCGTCCTCAATTTATCAATGTACTTGAGCCATTAACTCAGACCTTATGCCCTGATGCGGTGCGTCAATCGATCTCAACTCACACCAAGGCGATCGTTGCAGTAGATATTTTTGGGAATCCTTCTCATACAGTTGCATTACGAGAAATTGCTGATGAATTTGGACTGTTTTATATTGCTGATGCTGCTCAGAGCTTCGGTGGAATGAGATCTGGTATGCCCGCAAGCTGCCTAGCCGATGCGATCGTCGTGTCTCTAACAGTTGGTAAGTCGCTAATGGCAGGAGAGGGAGGCGCAGTCATTACCGATGACGAACTGCTGTATCAAAAACTAATTTTTCTTACGCAACATCCAGATCGTCAACGAATAACTCTTGGCTTTAATTTCTCTAATCAATTCGGGATCAACGGACGCATCCACCCATTAGCAGCCACGATCGCTGATGCCACCTTCGAGTCATCATTAGCGGAGCTACAAGCTCATCAGGAAAATCGATTGAAAATAGTGACTGCTCTAAATGAAATCGGTTTAACGGTACCGATGCCATTTGAGGCCGAGGGCATTTTACCAACATTTTTCTCGCTGGTCGCTCAGTGGCAGAAAAAAGCTGATCCAGAACGCTTGATTAATGCTCTAAATGAGGGCGGGATCGACATGAAGATTGCTGAATTACCCTGTAGCTGGATTTCAGAACAAGCATCTTTTTTAGCACAGTATGGGCATTTATGGAGTGAAGCGGGTGCCTCGTCCAGCAATGAGCGAGTAATTCCAAGGCAAACAGAGAAAACAATATTTGCCTTGCAAGATTTATACAGATAAATGTTAGGCCCTTCCAATGTTTACAAGTGCCTCTTTGGTGAAGCCGATAGTAGCTAATACAGCAAAAGTAATTAACATTGGGCGGTGGATCGTATCCTCCGTAAAGCTCAAGAAACGCCCGATGGAATACCAGGAAGGTGTCACTGAGAACCCGCGATCTATGCGCCAGTTCATACATAACAACTTGATATTCAAGGCGATCTAATACTTCAAATCGATCGATCGACATTTTCAGTTTGCGAGCATTCTATTACTACATAGTTCTTTGCATTGTTAATTGGTACGATTACAGTAGGTTCTCGATCTGGTGATATATATTGTCTTACCTCGATCTCTATCGATTGCTTTTCACTCGTAGTTATACCCACTTTTGGACTACAAAAGTCATCTGGTGCGCGGTTTCCTTCTGGATAAGCCAGATTTAGAGCATTTCCTAACTCTGTAATTCTGTCTAAATCTTCTGTTTTCCCTAAGTTAGATTTGTAAGCATAAGCCATCCGCAATTCTCCGGCACTGGGATGATAAAGATCTTCAGGCACCGGAATTTCCACAACCCAATGAGAAAAATCATCTGGTGCGCGATCGCCATCGGGATAAACGTCATTGAGCAGCGTTCCCAAGCTTTTTAGTTCTGCCATTTTTGCAATGTCTTCAGCTAGCTCGGCAGCAATATAAAGCTGCCGCAGTTCTCCAGCAGTCGGATAGTAGTGTTGGTAGGACAAAGCTGACTCGTGCAGTTCCACCGAAGCAGATTGCTGTGACAGTGGAATGAGTTCGCCAAGATCGATCCTGGCGACAGGTTGATGCTCGATAAGATCGAGGACTTGAATTTCTAAGATCTTCTCGCTCAAGCCCCGCGATAACGTGCCTTTGAGTAAATGACTGCCACTATTGAGGTTAGCTTTAGACTCCTTATTGATTAACTCTCTGCCCAGTACTCCAATCGGAATGCGCCGTCCGCCAGAACCGAGATAATCTACGGCAATGTCTTTCCCCCGACGATCGAACGCAAATCTACCCGTAAACTCTTCAATCTGAACCCGATCGATCGTCGGTGCCGGATTGACGACAAATTCTCCGATTTCGGTGTGGATGTGGATTTTGGGGTCTAGCGGTCGCACGATTTTAGCCGCTACCACCGTGCCAGGAGCCAGCAGCGGTGAGTCCCCGTAAGTAGTCAAGCCCAAATCGCGGACGCTGCCATCTGGCGAGATCGCACTCACCCGCAAGTCCCGCTCGAACCTAATTGCCAGTTGCGCCCCATCTCGTAACTCTAATGCGGCTGCCGTAGGACGATTGAGCGCGATCGGCGGGACGTTATCTAAATGTTTGACGATTTCGTCGGTAAAGACTTTAGTAGCCATACCCATCCCCGCACTGGAGTGCCAAGCTGCCGAAGCGTACTGCTGACGTTCGGCAGGGGGGATAAAACCGTTCATTTCATCGATGACGCGATCTGCACTGGCAAAAATCAGATCGACATCATTTTCTAAGACATAGGGTGGATGGAATTCGATCGTGGATTTCTTTATGGACAACCTTTTTGTACTGCCAATATCTTCGATCGGGTATTTATCTAGTTGATTGTTTTGAGCAGACTCTGGCGAGACATAACCAATTGGCTTGTTATTGTCTGCCCCTACAGCAAGGTAAACCACATAATTCTCTTTACCATCATTTTCTCGTTCGCGTAGCGGATGAAATCGCGCCGAGGTCTCCTCGGCGTGCGTTTCACCAAGCAGCGTTCCCTTTGGGAAATCGCGATAAATCTCGAATCTAGCCTCGCTCTCACCATCAGCCAAATCCCAGACTGGTGAATTACCCTCTATATCTGCATCACATAAGCGTTGAACTACGATGCTCTTGCCGCTACAGGACACGATCGTGAGTGTCGGTTGTTGGTCTTCAGGTAGTTCTTTATATAACCGCTCTTTAACGCGCCCGATCGCGTTGGTGCAATTACGATATTGTTTGGCAAACTCATCGACAACGACCTTTTGATTATCGTTATGGGTAATTGGCAAAAGCGATCGAAACCGTTTATTGACATTATCTAATTCGACTTCCTGTAGTTCTGGCTGCTGGTGCCCACCATTGTAAAATTGATTTGCAGTTTCTACCGCCCACCCGATCGGCTCCTGGGTATTTGTCGGTAGGTCGCGAGTCAGATAGATATCTGGCTTTTTGACATTCTGGCGCAGTTTGTGAGACTTGTATTGAATACTTTCCCCAAACTCATGAATCGTCTCGTCGATCCCCACGCTGCTTTTGGCTGTATCGACGGCAGTTTGCAGATTTTTTGCTACAGCACTGTCACAATAGCTTTTGAGAAGTCGATTGACATTACCCAAATTCCGACTGGCAAATGCCAGTCGATCCGGCTGCGTGTCGATTTCTCTACTCGCCTTTACGATGCTCTCGATCTTTTCTGCTAGTTGCATCGGCGGCAACCCCCGATCGATTAAATACTCATCGTTGGGAATCGCTTCAATCGGAATCTCACTGTAAGCTGCCCCAATTTGCTTGAGTAAACCGATCTTCCGCTTTGGTTCGATATAAACTGTCTCGGTAGCGAGAGATTGTAAAATTATCGACTGGTTGGCAACTTTACCAGTCGGGTTATTCGCCGTCACATCCCAAGCTCGCCAAATGGCTTGAGTTAGCGGTTCGCCTTCGTGCCATAAATGGTCTGCTTTTCTAGCTTTGGCAATCGGTAACGGCTTATGATCGGGCGCATTAGCTTCGATAAATTCTTTGACTGCCAACGGGAATTTCCCGCGTTCTAAATCTGGCTGAAGAATTATTTGGGCAATAACTTCCCTCCCTGCTTCATACCGTTCGCCACCTTCAATCGGTAAATGGCTCAGTCGGTCGCGAAGTTGACGAGGGAGATTGTCTTTTGGTAGATAACCAACGAAGAAGCCATTGCGATCTCCATCAAAATCGGTAATGGCGATGTGTTTTGCCGTCCAGGGATTTAGATATACCACGCCACGTTTATCGAAGGCTTCGGGGTCGCGATCGCGCAGAACCTCCAGATTATTAATCGCTATTGCCGCCGCCCCGACATTGGGAAAGGGCGATCGATAATAGGCGACGATCGCCCCGTGGGGTAGGTCGCGATTGCAGATCTCCCAAGGTTCCAGCTTACTGTGGTGCTGGGCGATCGCCGCAGGAACGACGATTCCACTGGTGGCTACATCCAACCTGTCTCGTCTGAGCGATTTGTTAAGCTGACGACTGATATTTGGCAGTTGGGTGAGCTGTCCGTATTTATCGGCTGCGAGCAGTTTGGCAAGTGTGGCTCGATTGTTACGCGGTTCGTCATCGTCCACACCATCGATGCCTTCGGGCGTATCGATAATTAACTCGCGCTCGCGCCTTGCTTCATCCTTGGCGACGAATAGATCTGCTACTTGCCAGTTATCGACAGCTAGTTCGGCTAATTCGGCAGCTTTAGCCGCCATCATTTGATTGAGTTCTTCAAGAGTTGCCGCTGGAATCGTGCCTTTGACTTGGGCACCCACTGATTGATTGGAGTATTCGGCTTTAATTTTCCGGTTGACCCATAAAAAACTTTCTAGTTCGACGATTCCTGTTTGCTTGAGTCTGCCATCGTCGCCCTTGATGTCATTAGTCGAGACGATGGCATCTACCCCCAAGCGTTCGCACCAGGAACTAGTAGCTACCGTCCCTTTGGCAATTCCAGGTAAATCTGGTGTGGCTGCGCGGAACTGGATTACGGCACTGCGGGCGATTCTATCGATTTTACGCTCGATCGTCTGAGCAGTTTGCAGATCTACATAATAATTAGAGATTCTGCCTGTATGCTTAAATTCTTCAAGCAGCTTTCCGGCTAGTTCGGGATCTAAACTATCGCCGAACGCTTCATCGACCCAATTCCCCAAGTCACCCAAATCTTCATCTAGACTATCTTCACTCTGCTGCAAACCCCGATCTATAGCCAGTAGGATCTCTTTATCGAGTAACAGTCCGCGCAAGAGTTTGGTCGAAGTCAACATCGTGCCATCGCCCATTTTGTCATAGAGATCCTCTAACTGTTTGGTTGGAATTTTGTGCCCATCGCCGTCTGTGAGTGGATCTGCACCGCTAGATCTAGGCTCGTCATCGATAATTAAAATCCGAGAAGTGCCCGATTTGGTTGTCGTTGCAGCTTTCCCGTCGCTGACGACGAGCGAGCCATAAGCAACGGCATTGTGGGCACTGCGTTTGCCATCTGCATAAATCGGTCTAATGTTGCGGCTCTTGTCACCTTTTGCAATCAGATCGGCAGTTTCTCGGTCTGTAAAGTAGCCAGATTTACCGCTGGTGCAGATGAGATATTTCCCTCTAGCTTCCAACCGACAACGATCTGCGTCGTTAACCTCGTTGTAGAAGTTAGCTACATATAAACCCTGTGGCTCGATTCGATGGGTTTGAAACCACTTTTCTAAATAACAGTTCTCGATCGGTTTGACTTTCGGCGTTCGATTGCCTACTGGGTTGAAATCGGTAAGGTCTTTGCCAGTCTTTAAGTCAAACTCTTGAAACTGGAGCATAGGCATGGTTGGAGGTTAGAAGTGAATGATATCTTCTTCGCAATCGTGTTCTCGACGGAAACTCGGTAGAGGGTTGACCTTAGTTTTCTGCTTATTTCCTTTTATGTAATATGACTCAGGAATATCATCGATATCGATGCCATCGGCAAGCATATCGCCCAAATCGTCATAGTCTTCGTAGCGATAAGATCTCTCGTATTGCCACCCTTCCATGTCAACTCTAGCCATTAGTTTCTCATCCTCGATATCTTGTAGTTCTTCTTCCTCCGTATAAGTCCGTGGTGGTGGTGGAATGATATCGCCTTCTTTGTAGAGAATATCTTCAATCGAATTAATTTTAACCATGACTTACAACTAATCTTAGGTTGTTACTACGATAGCAAATTTTTCAGGGTTTCAAAATCTCCATCCCCTACTTGGAAAACACTAGTCAGGATAACGCTCTTAGGGCTGACGATATGTTCGCGATCGCTCGTACTACTGACGATATTGCCGATGATATTTCGATGGCTGACGATAATCCTAAAAATATCGTCAGCCATCGAACGCATAGCACGAGCTGGTTTCATGGCTTGCTGACGATACTGACGAGAAAAATTCCCCATCGACCTATTGCCATCGTCCGCACCGATTAAAAATTGGGGATGTAGTCAGGACATCTGACGATTGAAGTTCGATCGAGTGTCAGGCGGCAGAGCCGCATCTAAACGAGGTCGCGCAACGTAGGCGCGACCTCGTTTACTTAATTTGGAGCCACCATGCAACAAGCCAATCTAGCAACTATTGAGGTTGAGTATTCCGAAGAATATTTGCAATTCTTGGAAGACTTAATGCGAGATCGCCAGGACTACTATCATTCCGACCCCCAGTATTAACGCTATTTGTCTACCCACCGCCCGACTAGCCACCAGAGTTTAATGACTGTGGTGGCTGTGTGATGTCTGAGTACTAGCAAAAAGATAAGTGCGAAGCAGCTACTTCGCACTCACACAAATCAATAAAAACAGATATTTATGGTAGCACTACCGCAGATCCCCTCTCAAACTTGCTCTGAATGCCCACTGGCACGCCCGCTCTATTCCAATCGATTCTCATGTGGTAACAGCCCCAGTAAAGTAGTGCGGAGTCATCATCCTAGTACAGCCGAGTGCCATGATGCCGTTCGCGATCTATCCCAACGATATTTCCAACCCTTACCGTTGACCGATCTCCAAGGTTTAGAACCTGAGTGGATTTGCGATCGTATCCACTTATCGTTGAATTGGCTCGATGTCTTTGACGACGCGCCAGGAGTGAAGGATGGCGAAATTGCCATCGAAGTCTGCCACGAAGACTTACGCATCGGCTATTTGCGGCGTAATGGTGCTGCGTATTACTGCGATCGTCTTGTTAGTCTGCGATCGCCCGATCCTTATTGGTTGGCATTGCACCTAATTCATTCCGACTATTTATTCGGAGTGCCCGATGAAATCGTATCCGATCGATCGCTCGTTCCAGACTACTTCTGAGTCCCTGGCAATTCCAAGTAATTACTTGGAACTTTTACAGGATCGATATTCTGCGCTCTCAAGTCTCGATCGCCCCCAACAGAACGCACAACCCAACGCAGTTAATCTCCGCACAATTCGCTCGTTTGTTTGACTCGTACTTGCCAATCGAGTAGGTTGGGAGATCGATTTAACTTGCGTTGAAGTTTTGTGCGATCGGGATATCGATCGAGATACTAACAGTCATGTCACCCACTACTGGATCGAACGCGAAAAGATTGTATTTACTGCTTATAGCAATCCTAAATGAGAGCCTAAAATTTTAGTACAAATTAACTATATTTTGATCGTTATTAATCAATGGTTTGAGGTATGAGCAAATGTACTGATTTAATAGAAAATCAAATAGGATCGCTATATCAACCTTTTGTAACGCAAAAATCTTTTTCGCCAGAAAAACAGAGTTGGGGATAATTTATTTCGACTTCTTTCACTTCTTCAATCTGACACCATCCCAGACCATGATGAAAACATTTAAAATGGGGGCAACCATTTAATATGTAATTAAGTCCTGTTTCGGAGACTTTATTGTTATAGTACATACCCAGCATTTGTAAATTGAGGCAATGTTCGCTTACTTTCTTTAAACCTCGATCGGTTATCTCATAGTTTCGGCCTATTTCCATCTGTTCGATGTGAGAGCAACCCTCAGCAATGGCAGCTAGTCCGTTGTCTAGCATGTTGCAAGTACGATGCATATTTAATCGACGTAACTCACTCAAGTATTTCCCAATTAGTTTGGCTGCCTCATTAGCCTCGTCATAGAGGGAATAATGTATATCTAAGTTGGTAATTTGGGGACAACCAGAAAAAGCATATTCTAAACCTAAAGCACCCAATCGATGACAATCAGGAAAGGAGAGTTGACACAGAAGCGGAAAGGGTGCTTGAGCGAACGGCTTGAGATGCTCGTTTAAAAGGGAATTGCTGGAAATACATAACGATCGTAAGTTGCTGCCATAGGTGGCGATTGTTGTGATAATTTCTCCGAAGATTTCATCGGGTGGTGTATCGATTACTCGACCGGAATCCCAATACAATACAAGTTCTTCAAGGTTCGGACATGCCTTCAAACAAGACTCGATCTCTGCTGGGTGTGGAAGAGAAGTTTGTCTCTTGTAAAAGATAGATTTAATTTCTTCACCATTACTAGGAATTATGAAATCCATAAGTCTGTTATTGTTTAAATCATCGTTCATAATTGCCTTCTAAATATTAATTGCTAAAGTTATCTGACGGGGTGACAGGTCGCCTGAAAACCAGACAGTGAGGCGAATTTAGACAAATCGCTCAAAAAAGGATAGGGTAAGGAAGCTTCTTACCCAAAAAACAATTAAATGTTACCAGAATTGTATCATACCCATTTGTCTGAAAAACTCACACGAGCTAACTACTTATTGACAATTTTATTGATTCAAGTAGTACAATCGATTAAGGAAGTCACATTAGAAAGCATTGCGACAAAACTAGCAATGCCGATTAAATTTGAAAGTAGAAGAAAAAAAGTTCAGAAATTCTTGTCTGATGATGAATGGGATTTAGATGATATTTGGTTGTTATTGGTAATTGCTTGGATTAAAAGCAGTGTCAATCAGAATAGTATTATCTACTTAGCAATAGACAGAACTAAATGGCAATCAAATAATATTTTAATGGTCAGTATGATTTGGCGAAAGAGAGCGATCCCTATTTATTGGAAAATACTTAACAAGCAAGGGAACAGTACATTAGAGAATCAACAATTAGTATTAACACCAGTTTTTGCCGCATTATCAGATTATAGTTTGCTAGTGTTGGGGGATCGTGAATTTTGTAGCATCACACTTGCTAACTGGCTTAGAGAAAAGAAAGTAGGTTTCTGTTTACGTCTAAAAAAGAACGTTTGCATCAAGACGGAGGAGGAGTTGTGGACTGAACTAAATATGCTAGGCTTAGAGCCAGGAAATAGCTTTTTCAATCAAGAAGTAACAATTAGAAAAACTGCACCAATTGAAGGATTTAATTTGGCAGGTAAATGGCTGGGGAAATATAGAAATGTTACTACAAAAGAGCCTTGGTATATTTTGACGAGCTTGGCAGATTTACAAACAGCAGTTGATACTTATGCTAAAAGATTTGGGATTGAAGAGATGTTCAGAGACTTTAAGGGTGGAGGATATAACTTGGAAAAGACTAATCCAACTGGAGATCGATTAAGTAAGTTGTTAATTTTACTATCACTAGCTTACTTGAAGAGCATCATCCAAGGGATAAATATCAAATCTAAGCAAGTTCAAGAATATCTGGGTAGAAAAACAGAAAGCCACAGAAAATATGCTAGGCACAGCACTTTTTATGTTGGACTTTGGGGTGAGTCTTGGGTCGATTCAATGTCTAGTAATTGGCAGGTTGTTGTTGAATTAATGGCTTTGTCTCCACACAAACTGCCTAATTATCAACAAGGCTTGAGAGCTATGAGACTTATCCTATCAGCGTTATAGGCGACTTGTCGCCCCGACAGTGAAATTTAGAAAGGGACTGTAGCAGTTTCGTTCGTATTGGCTGAGGCAAACCTTGATATCAGTTCGCCCTTGCTCCCTAAGCAATCTTCGAGCGACTTCACTGCCAGTCATCTTACCCAAGTTTTCACCCAACAGAAGATGCTTCCAATGAGGATGCAATTTTGGCATTAATTCATCGACTGTAGTTTCTAGTGTCATTAGAACTTATGGAATATTACTATATAGTCGCCTTCTTGCCATCGATTAGGGCACTCACCGTCATATCGCCCAAAACGTTAATCGTCGTCCGACACCGATCGAGAAACCAATCGATGGTAATCAAAATCGCCACGTATTCCGTCGGTAAACCCACCGAGGTCAAAACTAGCGTCATCGTCACCAAGCCAGCTTCAGGAATCCCTGCCGCTCCTACAGAAGCCACGATCGAAGTCAATACCACCATTAGTTGTTGTGCTAGGGTGAGATGTTGTCCGATAACTTGGGAGATAAATAACGCGCTCATCGCTTCGTATAAAGCAGTACCATCATGGTTGAAATTACCACCCACCAACACTCCTAGCGAAGCCGAGGATTCCCGCAAGCCGATTTTATTCACCAGACAATCGAAGGTAATCGGCATCGTCGCCGTCGAAGAAGCGGTACAAAATGCCGACACTAGAGCATCGCGGGCACCGATAATAAATTTGCGCGGCGATACCCAAGTGCCGAATCGCAGGCGAATGAGATAATAAATAGTTTGCAGAGTCAGAGCGAGTAAAACAGCAAGGACAAATGCACCGAGAGATTGAAACGGCTCGAAACCTTGGAGAGCGATCGTTTTTGAGACAATTCCAAATACCGCTAGGGGGACTAACTTAATTACCCAATGTAAGATCCGAATCACCGCGTCGAATAAGAGACTAATGATGCGCTCGATCGTTTGATATTCAGTTTGCGATTTAGCCATTTGTTCGGTTTTAATTGCCCGTAAAACGATCCCAAAAGCTAAAGCCACAAAGATTAGCGAAATCACATTATTATCGACTAATGGTTTAACGATCGAATCGGGAATAACATCAGATACCAACGACCACGGATCGAGAGGTTTGACATTGGGTTTCTCGGTGGGAGTAGCAATGCCTAATTTACCACCACTGCCAGGATGGAGAATGTTAGAGACAAACAGCCCGATGATAATAGCAACTACCGTATTACTCATCAACAGAAATACCAGTTTAGAGCCGGATTTACCAGGCAAATCGGCACTAATAAATGTATGGAGGATCGCGAGGAAAATTAAAGGCGTTGCCAGGGTTCGTAATGCTTTGATAATCAGCGTACAGGGCAGAACCAGGTGTTCGATTATCCCTTTATCGATAATTGGATGACCTGCACCGAGCAGAATGCCGACAATGGCGGCAATAATTAGAGCGATGACTATTTGAATATAGAGTGGTAGTTTCATGTTTAGTTAGTTATTGACAATCGTATAGATCGAGCAATGGTTATGCTGTTGGCTGAGTTATGAATGCTGCTTTAGGTAAAAAAATCTTCACCTGAATTGGCTTCCAATCGCTCGATCCGTTCGTCAAGATCGCAAGCAGTTCCGGGATCGCGGATCGTACAATTGGTAGACGGATCGAACTGACTTAATACCTGAATTTCCTGATAGAGATCGTCAGTACGGTAGCCCAACTCTTTGAAACGATCGAGCAGTATGACCAGATCTGGGGAAGTGTGAATCTGGCGGTGGCGATCGAGGGACTGATTGATTTCAATCTGCGTCCGCACCGCTTGCAGATCGAAGCTTAATAAAGCCAGCTCTGATTCTTTCTGCGCCTGGAACTCCACTAATTCACTGAGTCGCTGGTGGGAACGTTCCCATCGCAGCTTTAATTCCGGCAAAATCCACTCCATCTGCACCGCTCTAGCCATTAACAACCGAGCTTCAGCAAGATTGCCAGATTGCTTGGCGGCTAAGACTCGATCGATTAGTTCCCCATAAGCTTGCCCTTTCAACTTAGATTGTCTTTGAATCTCGGCGGTTTCAAGACCTACTCGCTCGATAATCGGTGCGATTTGTTGCAATTGCGTCAGTCTTGATGCGAGCAATTGCTCCAAATCGGAGATCGTTACCTGATCGACTGTCGGAGCGGATTGGGGTGGGGTGCCCCACAACCACTTCCAAGCGCGAACTGTGGGTTCGCCCATCTTCTCGCCCATTAACCAGCGGGTGAAATCTTCTGGGGATTTGAAATCTGACATAATAGTTATCGCTCCGTGGTAGTAGGCTGAGTGGGTGAGGTCATTGGAGTCGCGATGGGCTGGGTTGGGGATGCAAATACCCATTTACCGTTAACTTGTTGAATTTGAGCCAGCGTCGGTACGATTTCCCGATCGCCGTTGCTCTGGAACTTGATTTCACCAGCCGCTCCTACCGCGCTAAAATTAGAACTGTGTAGGGCTTGTTGTAAGCCCGCTCTGGTGCCATTACTCTTTTTCAAGCCTGTTACAATGGCACTTGCCGCATCGTATGTTAGTGCTGTGCGCCAGTTGACAGAGGCACGCCACAATTTCTGTGCCCGATCGCTAAAGGAACCCGATGGCGTGGGGATTGGATTGAGCCACGGTGTTACCAAAGTCAATCCGGCAAAGTCATAAGCCGCGTCAAGGGTATTAAATGTATTCAGGCTGGGACTAGAGTAAAGGGGAAGTCTGCTGTGATTGGCTTGTGCTACTTGGAGTGCTAGTTTCGGTCTATCAACGTGCGAAGAGACAAACAGCGCATCGCCACCGTTACTTATAACCGTATCGATCGCTTGGCTGGGGTTAAAATCGCTGGCGGCAACGTCGCAGTTGAAGTTAACGAGTTTTCCCCCCAAGCGGGAAAACTCGCTAATAATTTCATCTTTAAAAGAAATATTGTCCGAAGCTTTAGTATCGATGCACAGGGCAAGTTTGCGGTGACGATCGACTGTGTAGATTCGATCGGCAAGGGTATGGGCGAGAGCTTGGCTAGTGGGAACGGTACGGAAGATATAGTTACCAATGCCCGATAAATTGTCACCCATGCTCGTCGGCGTAATCATCACGACTCCGGCACGTTGGTAAATGGGTGCGGCGGCAAGGGAAGCGTCGCTGGTATTGCTACCGATAACGGCGAGGATATCTGGATCTTTGCTCAATTTATCGGCAATCTCACGGGCGAGGTTGGGGTTATTTTCATCGTCTAGGATTTCTACTTCTATCGGGATACCATTAATTCCACCGCGTTTGTTGGTGTCGGTTTCAACGTGGGCGACTCCTCGTAGTATCTCCTGAGCGACATTGATGTTGCTACCGATCGGAATGACGATGGCGATCTTGCTGTTTTTCTTACCACTCGATCGAGCGATGCTGTTGTTGAGGTAAATCCGCGCTTCGGGATCGTTAGGATTGCTATTCAGAGCAACTTGGAAGTGTTGAATTGCGGATTGATAATCGCCCTTAGCAAAGGACTTGATACCTTCGGTTTTCTCGTTGGAATTGACGGGGGCGATCAGGATGCGTTCGCCGCTGCTGGATCGATCGGTTAGATTTGTGGGATGGAAAATTTGCCAGAGCTGATATCCGCCAAAAGATAATATGGAGGCAACGGCAACATAGACGATCGGTGGTAAACGACGGATGGTTTTCATGATCTTAGTTTTATCAATTAGTTATGTGGAATCGTGTTTTAACTGCTAGTATTCGGGATCGAACATGTCCATTTCTTGTGGTAATGGGGGTAAACCCCGATTGATAATATTCAAGTCATGGAGTAGGGTGCTGAGGTAGTAATTAAGTTCTTGTCTATCGTCGATAAAGTTTGGATTTTGAGCAGCATATTGAATTTTTTGCTTCAAAATTTCCAACTCTTTTGTAATCATAGAAATCGTTAGATTTATGGGCACATTTAAAAATAGATCTGACCCAGGAAAACTGTGATGATGTGGCATAACATATCCTCCTAATAGTAAATATTCAAGATTTAGCTTGGCACTAGTTCTGATAGAATTGAAGAAATATAATCTAAGTCAGATATTTTGACATCAAAGTAGAAGAAATTATCCTTATTTATTTCAATTGCAATAAAAGTAATGTCGTCTCTAGATTTACAGAGGTAAGATTTAATTTTACTATAATAAATAATACCGCCCATTGAATTGAGAATACCTTTTGTTCTGAATTCAGTTTTTCTAGGAGCCAAGAAAATACAAACTAAGATACAACAGATAAATAAAGTACATAATGAATCAAATATATTCCGAATGTCTTTACCTGCTAACTGAGTATCATCTAGAATAAAGTGAATAAAGTGAAGGATTAAATGAAAAAAACTAGAGCACACTGGAAGTGCGAAAGCAAACATCATGTTTAGGTAGAGAGAATGTTTGTCTATCACTGTTATTGGTATTGTTGCCAAGAAAAGTAATTTCCCTGCTTGTCCCTTCAAGTAAAATAATTTTTTAACATGAAAAAGCCCTACAGCAGCTAAAATGCTGAACAAGACAAGGTAATTAGTATCGCTTATCGTCATAGCTTTAGGATATAAGTTGTTTTATGTTTTAAATCTGTGTCTCTAAATAAAAACACTAGGTTCGATATAATAAGCAACTGTGGATTTGCTGATCGCGTGTTTTGTTTCTGTGCTTTTGCTTCAGGTAATAATATAAATCCTCAGCTTAAATGACTAGATGTAATAGTATTGATTGGATTAATACTATTACGAGTATTAATTGTTTACGATTTGACAATCCGGTAGTAATCGATATTAGTTCTGCTTCGCTATTCTGAAGTAGCTTTAGATATTTTTGATACTTACTAGGTAGTTAATTTTCCCCTCAACCAATAAATAGGATTAGGGATAATCCAGTATCGTTGAGTAATTTTTACTGATGGATAATTAATCCAAATCTCCGAGGGAGGAATGCCGAAATAATTTTCGTATGTTGCTAGTGTTTTTCGATAGAGGAGAGCGTATTTTATTTGTTCTTGTTTACCACCCGAACTAGGAAAATGATGAAAAGGTTTACCCAACACTCCATAACAGAATTTATTCCAGTAGGAGTCTGTATAGATTAGATGTAAATGCCAAACTAGATCGATCGGGACTGAAGGTGATACAATATGCTCGGCTACCATGCCCAAAAACATAAATTTTTTATATTCTTGAATAGCCCTGAATGTATAGGCATTCGTCCATTGACATTCCCGTGCTAGCTTATGTGAAAAAGGAAAACTAGCTCCAGGTTCATCTAACTCAAATTCACAAATACGTTTATATAAATCGGCTTCTATCGGATTCATGGGAACTGCTTTCTCCACAATAAATACTCATTGCATCTAACTTTAGCCGCCACCACCGCAGCCACCACAGCCACCACCACCACTACCACCACTGCGATGATCGCTACGAGTACTAGTATTAGTGTTTTTACTATTACCATTCTGAACTATAGATACTTTACAGCTTCGATCAGTGCCTATAACTCTAGCGGGTCGCATTAACTTGAGAATGGGTATAATGAAAATACCTATAAAAATGAATGATGACCCGCAAATAATTGGTAGCCATAATAATAAACTCAACCAATTACCATTATTAGAAAATTGCCATTGAGATTTATCGATCTGAAGAGTATTGGTGGGGAAATGACCGAGTACGGTTAATTTAAATTCAGGATCGATCGAGCCTTTCGCTCTAAACTGGATCGTACTCCGATCGATAGTTTTGGTATCTACATCCACTCCATTAGTCGTAAAGTTCTCAGTCATTCCTGCTAGTTTAGCTGGTAGATGCAACGTCACTTGAGCCGAGTTAATTGGAGCCTGACGATCGGGAAAAATTGCCATCCATTTCAAGTTTGTTTGAGATTTTTCAACTTCTAAGCTGCCGATTGCCCGATATCTAAGTACGAATACGTGACTGCCTGGAAAGTTGCTGGCAAAATTGTGTTCCCATTTAATATACTGTCGATCGTTCGATCTAGACACCTGGAGATTTGAGACAGGTCGATCGTTTTCTGTTACTGTTATATCTTTAATTTTATCAATTTTATCGATTTGAATATATCGATATCTTTGATTTTTGTCTCGATCGGTAAAAATATATTGCTGAGTCTCTGTAACTAGTAGATCTCCAGATTCGACTAACTGAAGATCGACATCGAGCTTTTTCCAGTAGAAAGGATGAGTCGAGCAAGCCCAAGTTACTACAGATAAACTAGACCAGAGAATAATTAATTTTACTTCGCGAAAAAGTGTGCCCATAATATTAATCGTAATTCATCGGAAAAACAGAATTTAGTACCCAATATTCTTGCGCCGATCGTCGATACATTGTTACGACTACGCTCTTATAATAAAAAATCAAAATATTGTCACTGTCGATCGATTCGCCACTCTATAGCACTCATTAAATCGGCGATCGTACCTGGAATGGTTTTAGAGATATTTACAATCGGCGATTGCTCCCTGTTTATCGCCTAAATCAGATTTGGAATTACCTCGATTATAGTAAGCCTCAGCAAAACTAGGATTGAGTTGAATTGCTCGATCAAAATAACCAATCGCATCGCGTTTATCTCCTGATTTATATTTAGTCACACCGAAAATAAAGGAAGCCTGAGCAGCATTAGGATTTATTTTAATCGCCCGATCGTATTTTTGAACTTCCCTACTTGGTGTCATTTCACCTAGTTCTTGGGCAACTAGGGTATGAGTATTCGCGATCGTGGGTGTGCTGAGGTCGGTTATTCTTACGCTCAGGGTGAGAAGTAAGACGAGCGATCGATTGGTTTTCATTTTTTGCTGATTTTGGATTGTGCTTACAGATGAATATTGAGCAACAGATATTAGTGGGGGAGGGCGGGTTTGTTCAGATTTGGTAGTGCTAGGCGAGGATTTATGGCATAAACAAAGCCATCTACGATCGACTGATTTAGTTATTATTTATTTTCTTGAGTAGATCGATCGCTCTCTTGTATAAATCAGGGTTCCCTTGCTGACGAAATAGCTCCGCTGCTTTAGTTAAATCGGAGATTGCACCCTGTTTATCGCCTAATTGAGCTTTGGCATCACCTCGATTAGCATAATCCTCAGCCAAGTTAGGATTGATTTGAATCGCCCGATTGTAATCAGAGATCGCACTCTGGTTATCGCCTAATTGAGCTTTGACAATACCTCGACCACCATAAGCCAGAGCAAAGTTAGGATTGATTTGAATCACCTGATCGAAATCGGAGATCGCTCCCTGTTTATCGCCTAATTGAACTTTGGCATTACCTCGATTATAGTAAGCATCAGCATAGTTAGGATTAATTTGAATCGCCCGATTGTAATCAGAGATCGCTCCCTGTTTATCGCTTAATTGATCTTTGATAAGACCTCGAAGAACGTAAACATTAGCAAAATTAGGATTGAGTTGAATTGCCCGATTATGATCGGCGATTGCTCCCTGTTTATCACCTAATTTGTATTTGGTAACACCTCGAAGAGCGTAAGCATTAGCAAAATTAGGATTGAGTTGAATTGCTCGATCAAAATCGCCTATTGCTCCCTGTTTATCACCTAATTTATATTTGGTAACACCTCGATTAAAGTAAGCTTCAGCATCATTGGGATTGAGTTTAATCACCCGATCGTATTTTTGAACTTCCCTACTTGGGGTCATTTCGCCTAGTTCTTGGGCAACTAGGGTATGAGTATTCGCAATCGTGGGTGTGCTGAGGTCGGTTATTCCTACGCTCAGGGTGAGAAATAGGATGAGCGATAGATTAGGTTTCATTTTTCGATTTGATAGTGGTTCGAGGGGTTCAGATCCCCGACTTCTCGGAGAAGTCGGGGATCTGAGGGGATCTTAATCGGCTAAAAGTACCCAACGCGCCAAGTTTGTAAGTTTAGCCAGTAGTCAACAAGTTATTATGTAATCTAAAGCTAGTCGATCGCCTCAATAACATCCATACTTCTCTGATTTTCGGAGAGTGCGAAAAGTACACTTTCTGCACCCATCTATTAGGTTGGGTCGATGGGAGTTATTAAACTCCGCACCTCCCAGTTAGATCGTAGCGTGCGACTTTTACCGCACTGCGCTCCCGATATTCTAGACCTTCGCCTTGCTCATGTGGATGTAATCATGGCAGCTCTCATGAATTGCCGCTAGATTATCTCTCTTCCAATTGTCATGATTTCCATCGATATGATGTAGGTGTACTCTTTCATCCGATAGTAGCTGATGACCACAAGAAGCACATGAATGGTTTTGCCGTTTTAAGGCTTTAGAGGTATGTCCGTAAAAGACTCCTCTCAAAATGCAATGGACATACCAAAAATCAGTCACCTGATGAATTATCAGAAGATGAAGATGAACGTAATAAACCTAGCAAGAAAGAGATTCCGACAGCCTGGGGAAGAGAGATCTCTGACAATCCGAATAAATCTGGTATGAGCCAGTTCCACAGAAAAACAATCAAGACAGAGTTGATGACGGACCAAACGATAGTACCAATCAGTACTGTTAAGCAGCCGCTACCGCAACCAACATTAAAAGAATTGCTCGAACTGTTCATGAGAAATTTTTCCTCAGTTGTTTAGCTCTGTCTGAAACTGAAAGTTTACTTGCTTGAAAGCAGTAGCTTTGCCAACAAAAATAAACCAACTCCTTGTAACCAAGATATTTGCTTCAACCCGAACAGAGCAGGCATCAATGAATTCCATAAAAAGATCGTTAATGGACTGACCAAAATAGCCATAACTACTAATAACGGAATGCTAATTAAGAGAGCGATCGCAGTAGCAGAAACATACCATCGCCAGTATGATAGCCCTGACTGTTGTCCGAAGGGAGAAGGATTCATATATACCTCGTAGTAAGACTTAAAGCTGCTTCATAATGGTCTATCAAATAAGATATTTGTATTTTTCATGCTTTTCAAAAACCACTTGGGCTAGTAATAAAGTTACTTAACGGAAAGGTAAACCAATCGATAGGTCGAGATTCAGTCTGTTGCGGGTTTGAACGAAGACTTGGTTGAGCAATTGTCGGTTGAGTAATAGTAGGTTTAGGACTGATAAGCTGAATTGCTTGGATAGTCAGTGGCACGGGTTTAGAAAGAGGAAGAACTGGTTGAGTAATCTTTGGCTGAGGATTTAAACGAAAAATTGGTTGAACGATCATCGGTTTAGCAATAGTAGGTTGAGGGGCTAGATGAAAGATTGGTTGAGCGATCTTCGGTTGAGTGGGTAAATGAAAAGTTTGTTGAATGTTTGCTGGTTGAGAATTTGTCCGAATTGGTTGAGCGATCGGAGGCAGCGAATTGATATTGATAGGTTGAAAAATTGACGGATCGATCCGAAGGATAATAACTGGCGGGTTGGCTAAGACAGCGTTAGGAATAAGTAATGGAAGTAAGGTGAAAATAGTAGCGAGAATTGTTTTATTTAACATTGTTTTTGGTGATGTGCTAAGAATTGTTGAAATGGGGGGACGCAGAATTGGGAGAAAATAGTACGCTAACGATCTCTTGTGTCAGGAAAGGCTCTATGGAATATGTCAATAAATGATGAAAAGGATTCTAAATTGACACTCAAAGGAGGGATTGCAAGTTATTTAATCCTCATTCATTAGATCTTATACTTGGTTATTCATTTTCGATGCTTTACGATTGTGATAATTTGACTATCGATCGATTTCACTCCTGGCTAAAGCTAGTTTTAAAACTCATCTTCTTGGATTGAGTAATGCTTTGTATTTCCATTAGCGACTCTATATATAGTGAACATGGCTTGAGAAAATCTAGTTCCTGTAGATACCTTTTCTTCTTTTAATTTGAATTTTGGGGTACGGAATAATCTGCAAGTACTGAGGTTTCGATAGCGCACGTCATATGTACCGCGAGTAACATTTTTGACTGTGAATTTCTCACCTTGTTTAACCAAAAATGCTCGAATTGTTTGGGGTCGTTCCGAACTTAGTGTGAATAACTTGATAAATACGTCAAAGTTACCTTGGGAATTATCTAAAGTCACGGTTGAAAGCCCAGTTTTGGCTTTAAGCTGATATCCTTTGATATAACCACTAGTACTGGGGAAAGGATAACCTTCCTTAGTAACTCGATCGCAAGTTTTAGTCGTTGGTTGTTGAGATCTGGCAATATTAGGAATTAGTGAGATATAGCCTAAAATTGTAGCGATCGAGATGATCGTTGGGAATGAGAAATGAATCAATTTGTTCATGTATTTACGAGTTTGCAAGTGTTGTTATTGATGTTAAAATAATTTAGCGGTAGATCCAGTAAAGTTTATCAAATATATTAGGAACTATAAATTTATCGTTGTTCTTGTTGACGAAATAACTCAGCAGATCTACTGATATCATTAATTGCTGCTTGCATATTTTTCAATTTATAATAAGCGTTACCCCGATTGCGATAAGCTAGTGCAAAGCTAGGGGGAAAATTTATAGCTCGATCGTAATCAGCTATTGCTCCTTGAAAATCGCCAAATTTATACTTTAAATTTCCTCGATTATTGTATGCTGAAGCATGATTGAATTTGAGTGAAATTACTCGACTGTAATCGTCAATTGCTCCTTGTTCATCTGACAAATCATTTTTTACATAAGCACGATAAAAATAAGCATCAACAAAATCAGGATGGCGTTCGATTGTTCGATTGAAATCAGCAATTGCTCCTTGGTAATTATCGGAATAATACCTTGCTAATCCCCTGTGATAGTAAGCATTATCAAAGTTGGATTTTAGTTCGATCGCTCGATTGTAATCATTAATTGCACCTTTAAAATCTTGTAACTACTCAGGGGGGGTAAGAAGTCAACGAGTTTAAGCCATTGTTGAGGCAAAAAATGGCTAATTATTCCCAAATAATGTCGTGAAATCGCTTGAAACCCGCATTATCTCATTACCCCCCTGAGTAGTTACAAAATCTTTTATCCCTGCTTTAATATCGCCTAGACGATAGTAAGTATCTGCCGCATTTTGGCTTTGAGTGATATATTCAGCTCGATTATTGTCAGAATCTATAACGGTTAAGGCTTGGATCGAACTTGAAAGTACTCCTTGAGCAAGAATCAGCGTAGAGAAAATTAGAGCAGTAGTTTTCATCTGTTTATAAAGTTTCATATCGATTGCTTATACCGAATTTACGGTAGTCTATGGAACAGTTCTACCGAAAATTCGGTATAAGAATCATGATTTAGAAACCACTTGGACTACTGATAAAGCTACTGACAGGAAAAAGGGTAAAATCGATCGGTCGAGATTCAATGGGTTGTGGGTTTGGAGGAAGAGTCGTTTGAACAGTCGTCGATTGAGTAGTAGGCTTAGGATTGATGAGCTGAATTGCTTGAAGACTCAGTGATTGGGGCTTAGAGCTAGGAAGAACTGGTTTAGAAATTGTTGATAGAGGATTGACAGGGAAAGTTGGTTGAGAGTTTAACTGAACGATCGGTTGAGCGATTGTTGATTGGGGATTTAAACGAAGAACTGGTTGAACGATCGCAGGCTGAGTGTTTATCCGAATCGGCTGAACGATAGTTGGTTGGGGGTTTAAACGAAGAACTTGTTGAATAATATTTGGAATATTTGGATTTGCCAAGGCGTTGCTAGGAATAAGCAAAGGGAATAAAGTGAAAGTAGTTGCAAGAATTGTTATCTTTAACATTGTTTTTGTGTTTTAATAAAATCAGTATTTGTCGATTTTCTAGTGAAGTAGAGAAGATTCTTAGTTTGCAATGCTTGTGGGTATTGTAACAAAGCATATATCTCAGGAATTTAATTTAGAAGCTATAGCCAACGTTAACTCCAAACTTGAAATTTCCACCTGAAAGTGCCGTACTGCTACTTCCATTAGTATCAGTCACACTGAATGTGCCACTTCTTGAGAAATTATATGTGCCATTCAAACCCAGAATAAAATTGTCAGAAATTGCATAATCAGCACCTGCTAGCAGTCCGATGTTGGTTTCACTTGTACTAGTTGTAAAAGGTGCTCCATTGGAAGCATTGCCACTACCCGATGCAGAGCCAAATAAAATTCTAGGCCCAATATATCCACTAAGCTTGCGATCGGGAGATGTAAAATCGTAGGTGGCAGCTAATCCATAAGCCGTTCCCGATCCTACCGATCCAGACAGAGTATCGATAACACTTTGTCCAACAGAAGTATTAATTTGTGACTGAGCTGTGGCTGCATCTACGCCTGAGTTTTGAGCTGCGTCGAGAATGAGTTGATTAACATCGCTTCTGTTCACAATAGGTTTATAACCGAATAAAATCATCGGTCGGATCGAAAACTGTGGACTGACACCGATTTTGCCTTTGATACCGAAAGAGGTACCACCACCACCGAATTCGATCGCTGGACCGATCGAATTCTGGTTGGCATTATCGACTAATCGTTCCTGAGCATTTACACCGCTAGCTAGCAAAGTAGCGATCGCAGTAGTAATTAGCGAAATTAAGTTTGGGCGTTTCATAAAAAAATAGTGTAGATGTTGTCTGCAACGTCTACACTCTAGTGCCTTTTTTTAAGGGGAAATTATGGGATGCTAAAGTCAGCATTCTGTGATCGATCTCAGATATTTAGCTCAATGCTGACTAAAGTAGCCGCGATAGAGTTCGCATCTGGGCACAAATTGCCGATCGATCGGAATAATCAAGCCATAACGATAGAGCGAATTTCTGGCTTTGGTGTCTAGCTCCGTTATTTCTATGGATGTGGTAGCTATTCGAGACATCAATAGATACAAATCTACCCGTCTTAAATAGTCTTCAAGTGTCATCAAATGCTGCTGATAAATCGCTCTGATGGCGGCTGGATCTTGGAGTAGAAGCGCGCCACGCTCGCACAGACTATTTAGGGTCAGTTGGACTAAACTAGGAATACCACCGATCGATTGCATGAACGATTGAATTTGCCGTTCGTGTAAAGTCAGTCCCTTTATAGCTGCTAGTTTTTCTACCTCATTGGGGCTAAATTCGCCCAGATCGATCGAGTACCCCACATTAAACGGCGATTGAGATTCAATTAGCGAAATGGAATCCTCAAATCGCAGTGCAGAATAAGCCAAAATCAGTCGAAATTGCTCCCAAGTTCGTTTAGCCTTGGTTTTTTCATTCATAAAGCGTAACAGGTGCAGAAACTCACTAGCTGTTTTTGCGTACCGCAGATCGTCTAATAATCGATCGAGTTTATTAATCGCTAGAGTAAAACTAAAAGGCTTGTCGATCTTCTCTAGCTTCTCTAGGAAATATTCAAAATATTTGATCGTAGCTTTAGTATAGTCAAATAGATCGACCAGTTCATCGTATCGCTCCAGTGGCATTAGAGACTCACCATTCAACTCTTCGAGTTCATCGGCAAGCTCACAGATAAAGCGGCGAAAAAAAGTTTGCGGATCTCGGAAACTACGAGCGTCGATCCCATTCAATGTAATGTATCGAGTCAAATGCCCCGCTTTTTCGGCGCGATTGAGCATTTTACGCATCAATATAGTTTTACCAAATTGTAAGGGAGCCTGAATTCTGATCAGACTATGCGGTTCGAGTAGCTGACTACACCAAAATTCTTCACTACTGCGAGATATGTAAGGATTAGGATCGTCCAGCGGTTGAGATTTCGGTGGTTCTTGTCCTACTTGTTCGGGATCGAGACTCAATAGTTCGCAAAGTTTTTTGAAGTTGCCACGATCTACTGGTTTACCGCGAAAAAAGTTACTCAATGTTGCTGGAGACTGAATCTGAGCCTCCATACCCAGTCTAACTTGAATCCAACCAAGCTTTCTTAGTGCCGTTTTTGCGACATCTCTACACTCTGGCCGTAATTGTAAGGATCGACTCGCCATGATTGATTGGGTGAATAATGATTATATTTTACAGCACCACTTTTAACCATTATGCTCGATCTAGTCTTGCCTCCACCGTTTTTTGACTTTACCCAGTTGGTACTGACTTAGTAAAGTCAGTATTTGGAAGTCGGAGAATGTAGGAGAATATAGCAACAGCGATGCGCGCTCCTCGGCTTTGCCGAGGGTTTAGTGTGACTATCCATTAATAATGTAAGTAACTATTCTAAAATAGCCACCAATAATGTAAGTAGTCAGAACCAGCAAACAGCAACAGTTCTGAGTGTCGCATAAATGTAGAATTTTCACGCTATATTTTTACAACTTTTCACTTGGATTCGTGTAATATACTTTCTCAATCATACCTAAATTATTAGTAACTCAGCCAAAATAATCAGGTTACAAATAATGATTATGATATAATAAAGACATATTAAAACCTCATCGCGGGATTAGTGCTGAAACACTCAAAGCCCCATGAGGATTAACCTGTAGGAAGGTCAACATGTTTATTATACATTTGTTTGAAGGTCAAGATGTAAGGCTTGTGGGAACTTGGGAAAATCCTGAGTGGATTGCAGCAGATCTCTGTAAGATTCTTGAGATTGGTAATCCTTCTGAAGCCCTCTCTGACTTTGATGAAGATGAAAAGGGTATCACTACTACTGATACCCTTGGAGGAGAGCAGAAAATGTTGACGGTAAAGGAGCAGGGACTTTACCAACTGATAACTGTCTCGCGAAAACCAGTAGCGAAAAGGTTTAAAAAGTGGATGTTTGGTGAAGTACTCCCAAGCATTCGCAAAACAGGCTCGTATTCGATACCACAATCGTTAAACATCAATGGTCTTGATGAATTGACGCTACGTAAGCTTGTTTTGCTTGGGAATCTTAAAGATGAGCTTTCTTGGATTGGAACAGAGCCAGAACTTGAGCTTGATGTAATTATTGCAGATTATCGTTCTTTGGATGTGCGGCTGTTATCTATGTCCAGTGACATTTCCTTCCACTTGTTTTCAATATTTGCGATCGAGAATGAAATTTGGAATCGTCCTCTGCCTGAAAATATTGAAGATCGAGTTGATTTTGACACTGTGCCCCAAAAGATCCAGAGGTTTCGATCAAATGCTGAGAATCCGACTTACATTAAAGCTGCGGCGGAATTTCAGGCAGAGATCGATCGCAATCAGCTAGCAGCAGCCCCCAGACAAATACAATTCACAGGTAATTGATATGTACGACCGAAATAGTTCTTACCAAAATAGTTTTTATTGTAAATCTTTGGATATTGACGATGCCGATTCACCTGAAGTTTCTCTTCAGAAAGACATGATAAAATTGCGTTGCTTGCAAATTATATGTGTCGATAAAAGATCGGACTTTGCTAATCGCCAGATTAGTGACGCTTTAATCTCAATTGGTGTCCACCTTAGATTTACTGATTCTCGAACACCTTGGGTAAATCCAGTGGTAGTTCGTTTTAAAGAGTAATTCTAACTCCCAAACAAAAGACAGCTCTAGAACATCTAGAGCTGTCTTTTGTAATTCGCACCGTGCGAATTAAATCACACATTTTTGAACAGTCAGATAATAGCGGCTAGCCTTGTGAACCACCTTGCAGACTACCAGCTTAAAAATATCTTGCATGAAGTTGAAGATTTGCAACCCCTGAGCGTCACACTCAACCATGACCAGATCCTCATGAGAGCTTTCAACTAGCTTCAGAAGGCTTTCTAGCTCTTCAAAAGCGGTGTCAGCATAGCTAACAACATTAACAATTAGATAGTTGTCTAAAATTGGATTGTAGGAGTCGCCTTCGATGTTTTGGAGTAGCAGCATGGTAAAATTTCGGGGTTGATGGTTTTGTTTGAGATTCTGTTGACCAATGAGAGTGACTAAGCTGTCGAGGCGGGTCACTCTCATTGTATTTAGGGGACTAGATGTTGAGTGCTTTCAGGAAGGCTCCTAAACAAGCTGCTAGAATTAATGCCCCTAAGCCCCAAAGCCGATTGTCTAACTTATCAATTTTGGTGTTGATAGTTGCGACTTCTTGAGTGAGAAAATCTAGCTTGTGATTGACATCTTTAATAAGATCTTTGATTTCAGTATCGGTTGACTTGCTCATGTTATTCACAATGATAATTTGTTTGAGATACTTCTATTATATTCGATGATTTAATGTGTGTCAACATCTAATTTAGCCTTCATTTTAGCCTTGTGACGTTGGTTCTGCTCGATCGATGTCAATGGTCGATCGCCTATCAATGGTCTGCCTAGACCTGTACCAGTGAATGACTTATGGCAGATATCGCAGCGATACCGTTGGGTGCCGCTGGTTGTTAATCCGTTTCTGCGAGTGGTTGATTGACAGTAAATACAGTTCATGATTCGTTGCTTGCTTTATATCTACTATTCTATGCAATGAGTTAATGTGTGTCAAGTGGGATCGATCGGCTAAAATGATGAGGCTGGTAAGTTCGATCGTGATATAATGTAGAGATATAAAAACCCAGTCGCGAGTTAGGTGGTTGAAACACCGAAAGCTCCACTGGGACTAATCTCTAGCAAGGTCAGCATGGATAATAGTATCATTAAAAGTTGGAATAACAAGCAAATTCGCTTCCGTGAGGATGGGTATGCTTGCATCAGCGACATGGCAACAGCCAGTAACAAGTTGACTGCCGATTGGTTGCGGCTAAAATCTACGAACGAGTACCTTCAAGCGTTTTCTGTAGCTATGGGAATTCCCATAGCTGTGCTACTTGATGTTGCAAATGGTATAGAGTCTTGGGCACATCCGAAAGTTGCTTTGCGATTTGCTCAATGGTGCAACGTTAATTTTGCAATCCAAGTAGATTGTTGGGTTGATGAGTTGCTACGCACAGGAACGGTATCGATTGGATTGCAGCAAGAGCGGATAGATATTCTCAACTTGAACGATCGAACAATGTACTTGCTGAATTCTTGGGAATTTTGGCGACAGTTTCCCACCCGCAAAGAAGCCTACGCATATTTCTACGATCCGTATTCGCCGCAAATTGGAATTTGCCCGCCGTACGAAGCTGCAACATTGGACGATCGACTTAAATCAATGTCAGATTTTGTATTTGAGTATGTCATTGCTTTCGACAGTATTCGCGATCCTCGTAGCAATGCAGAAGGTCGCGAACGGTGCTTGAAGTTGTTGAGCAAGGATCGGGCACAAGCGGCTAAAGATTTCCAGCATCAACTCGACAATCCTCAGCTTTTGTTGGCTGGGAAGGCGATCGAATATCCCGATCTAGCATCTCGCCAGCGATCGTTAAAATTAGCAGCCGCTAGCAATTAATTTACCCAAACAAAAGCCGCTCTAGAAATTTCCAGTGCGGCTTTTTGTACGCAGCATTGTAATTACCCCGTAGCCTCGCACAGTGCGAACTACAGCGATCGACTAAAATGCAAAACGCAAATTCTCGATTTTGCGTTTTGTCTAAGGAACAATATAGATTGTCGTTAACGGATGAGCACGGCAAGCATCGCGCCACAGCCGCACAAAATCCAGTACCTGAGGTCTGAGATCGATTTGAGCCTGAGGCAATCCCTGATAAGCCGATCGCTGGTTTCTGAGCGAATCAACAGCATTATCAAGTTGTCCTGAAAACTTGTCCGCTTGATACCCGTGGAAATCAACGATCGCTTGTCCGCCAAAAGCAATATCGAGTAGTGGCTGATACCGAGGATCGATCGTACCAACGTTTGCTGCTGGTGCTGTATTTCCGTTGCCTGTGTTAATTTCCAGTTTGATTTGTGGTGGCATATTCTTTAATAGATTGAGTTTTGATTTTATTCGATCAAACCTCAATCAATCTAGAGTGCTATTCTAATTACTTAAAGTCATAAAAATTTCGACCATTAAGAAATAGTCGAGGCATCGATCTTTGTTAGTTTAATTATAGCATGAAAGCCTCAATTAAGCATAGAGTATGCCGCCTGGGCGTTTTTCTTTTACCAGAGCTGCGACAATCGCATTATTAATTAATTGCCCCATTTTTGAGCCATCTTCTTTTGTCGAAACTGAGCTTTTACCATCAGAATTGTTAATAGTTACATTAGCATTAACATTACTCAAGCTAGTAGCGTTATTAGTTAGATTAGGAACATTAGTATTGGGTCTAGGACTGCTGTAACTAGGGTTCTTAATGCCACCGGATGCAAATCTTGGTACATTGCCCAGGTTGATCTTAGCGATCGCGCTTGGGCCACCTAGAGCATCTATACCACGGTGACTGATTATTGCTTCGCCATCTTCCACTAGTGTCAATCTGTTATCCACCTGACTTCGGCCGCTGCCGATAATCCCGTTACTAATTGGGGCAATCCCGCCTTTAATACCACCTGTTGCAAACCCACCACCCAACAAACCGCCAACTAATCCATTCAGCAAACTACCAAGGATATTACCACCACCACCTTGTTGAGGTTGAGAGCCAGCACCTTGTGGTGATTTCTGGTAAAGTCCAGAGAATAAATCTGGGACTAGCTTATCTACCATCTGATTGCCAAAGGCCAGAAATGGTGAACTTAGCAATTTCTTGAAGTCGAAAGCACCACCAGCGAGATAACTTTTGAACACGTCAGACGTAGCCTTCTGAGTTTCCCCGACCACCTGATTGAGCTGATTGAACTGAGCAGATAAATTACTCAGTTCGATCGACTCCAAAGCTTTGAGGTTGGTTAGTAATCCATCGATTTGTGCTCTAGCTGCATCCGCTTCGGGGGTGAGTGCGGTAATTTGCGATCGCTGTTGAGTCAGATCGAATTCTTTCTGTGAAAACTCCTTCTGTTTAGTCAGTTTTTGAGCTTGATAATCTTGCTCTCTGGTATCTTGACCCATCAGTTTCCGCTGTTGAGTTTGGGCATTCACGACCGCAAAGTTAGAGTCAAAGTTAGCTACCTGATTGCCATATAGAACCCCCCGACGGCTGCGCTCTCGATCGGCGGTATCCGCACTATTTTCTAGTTTGGCAGTCGATCGTTTTAATTCGATCTGCCGCTTGGCTTCGGTAAACTCCTGACTCGCTCTACTGAGTAAGTCATCGTTACCTTTATATTTTTTCTGCTTCTCGATTAGGGTTCGATCTGCCGTGGCTTGCTCCAAATCTAATTCTTTAATCTTGCGAGTATAGACTCGATCGATTGAATTATTGTTGGCGAATGGTGCATCAGTTCGATCGAGTGCTGTTTGGTTCCGACTGCCAATATCAAAGCCCGTCGCCTCTTGTTGGAGTTTTCCTGCATCAAAAGCCCGATTCTCTGTATCAACATTGAAATCAAAATCTTTACTCTTCTGAGCGCGATTATCGCCAAGGTTTTTGCGCTTGCGATCACTGCTAGCCTTGATTTGAGTTTGTTGAGCGGTAACATAAGCTTTGACTTGTGCGGGCGATCGATTAATAGCCAAACTACCATTGCGCTCTTGTTCGATTAGAGCGCGTAAGGCTTGGATTTCCTCGTTTTGAATGGCAATTAGTTGTGAGTCTTCTTCAAGTTGTCGATCGCTGGCATTGAGGGAACTGTTAAACGGTTGCGATCTGAGGGTTTGCTGGACTCCAGTCCGTTGAGCTTCGATGGCACTCCGCTTGGTTTCCCGATCTTTGATGCCAGTTTGTTCGACTGCTACATCTCGATCGTATCCTTGCTGTTCGATAATTCGATCGCGAGCAGCTTTAACCTTGTCATCGATCTGAGCAAAGTTAGTATTTACAGTCTTGAGAGTAGAACTCAAGCTTTTCTCCAGCTTTTGAGCTTCAATGAGTTTTTTTCGACGTTCCTCAATCAGAGATTTTTGCTGGGCGACTGGCAGAGTTTTCTCTTGAGTAGATAAACCTTTTGCACCTTGACGAGATTGAAGAATCGGGATAATCTCTCGAATATCGCCCACGGCATCACTTAAATTAGTCAGGTAGTTGCTAGCAGATTCTTTGGTATCGATCGCATTGCTCTCAAAATCTGTCGATTCATACTCTTGCTTCTCCTGAATGGTTCGGGCGGGTTTCAATCCCCGTAGCGACTGTTGTTGCTTGCGAATTGCCGATCGATTTTGTTGTTCGGCGACCTTAGTTTCCCGCCGTGCCTTCTGCTGACTAATCAGGGACTGGTAAGCATCGTCACTGAAGGCAGTTGCTAGACCTGTTTCTGCTTTGTCGATCGTTTGCTGAAGAATTTGCTGGCTAGCCGCATCGCTTTTACCATTCCAATTCCCCAAATTAGTCGGTTTGACCTTGCCAAGTTTCGCCGTTCCTTGAGGGCTAGCAGTAGGCTGTGGAATTGTCGATTGGGTTGTAGGTGTGTATGTACCGTTATTGATGGCATTAACAACGGCGCGGTCACTCGAACTATTTTTGGGATTGTAAGGACTAATTCCAATTCTCTTGACTTTAACACCAGGAATCCCCCCACCCATGCCCAGGACTCGGCGATCGAAATCATCCAACCCCAGATCGGTCTTACCATCGACTGACATAGTTGTGTTGAGATAGTTGTGTCGTTGCTGAGGTGTCAACTGTCTAAGAGCCGCGTCGATTTGTGGCTTGACGTTTTGATGGGATCTAGCCTGTTGGGATGGTGAGGTAGGTCGCACCGTGCGAGGTTGAATAACTGGTTGCGCTGGTGGTGCTGAAGAATTCGATTCTACTGGTGCTGGATTCTCATTTTGTCCCGATGGATAATTACTAGGGGCTGCGCTTTGTTGTCCTGGTGCATTGAAGGCATTTCGAGCGGTGGTATCTGCTTGGTTAGACCTGTCGCGGTAATCATCAAGTGCTGATTTTTTGGCTGTGGCATATTGAGCCATCGCATCTAGTTTCCGCTTACTCGAATCAAATAATTCCAGTACAGAACCGATGAATGAGTCAAACATCCCATTCCCGTAGCCATTCAATTTGCTCAGGAGTTTATTTTTCTCTTGAGTGACTTGAGCGATCGCTTTCGTGAATGCCATCCCTTGTGGATCGATCTGCTTTGCCAGTCCCACATAGTAAAGCATGGCATCGCGATTTTCCTGTTCGATCCGGCGATACATTTCAGTCCGAGCATCACTAAATTGAGATTGCAATCCGGTGAGGTTAATCTCTTTATCTTTGATGATGGCAAGTTTACTGAGGATTTCTTTGTCAACTACTGATGTTGCTTTATCTGCTTTGAGTCGTAATTGTGTTCCACTGGTGGAGTCATCAACCCCATAGTTCTTCTGGACATTCTCGATCGCCTTCTCATCTTTGGTAAGTAAAGCAGCTCGCAGTTCTTTGATTGTTGCGGTGCTCTGTTTAATCTGGGTTTGAATGTTGGTCTGCTTATCGATCGATCCTTGATATTCAGCCTCACCTTTAGTTAGTTTTCCACCACGTTCGAGATTATTCCGCCCGATCGATAGTTTCTGAGCAGATTCTTCAGCTTTGGTTTTGATATCGTCAAAACTCGCTACAATCTTGTCTAAACTGGTCGTCCAGGGTAGTAAATTATCAAAACCAGACTTGATAGCATCGTTTAATTTTCGCTGGGCTTGTTCGGCATCCTGGAGCTTATTATTAACTAGAGCCATTTGTGACTCATAGTCGGGAACAGCAATTTGATTTTTACTGAAGTCAAATTGTAGTTTTGCTTTTGTACCCTTAAGTCCGTTAATTGTCTCCTGGATTGAGTTTTTATTAGGCGTGATGTCACTAGTTAAAGCATCGCGTTCTTGATACTTGGTATTGTATCTAGCGTTAATATCAGCTAACTGACTAGCATCAGGATTACCACCAGCGAATAAACCAGAACGCTGGCTATCTAATCGATTGATTTCAAGATCGATTTGAGTTAGCTTTTGAGCGTTTTTAATTGCGGCATCAACTGTCGCGATCGATTGTGAAGATTTAGTCAGAACGTTATCAACTACAACAGTGCGATCTGACTGTTCTTTTTGCTTGCTATCAATACCAAAGCTTTCGTCTGTATAGTCAGTATCTTTCTTCCCAGTAATTGGGCTGAAGACATTGGCAATCCCTCTGGCTACTTTGGAGTTAGCTCGTTGCAGCCAGAGTTTTGCCGATTCACCCCAGTCTTTGCCACCAATTTCTTCGGTAGTTTTGGGCTTGTCTAAGGTGTCTAGTTTCTTGCCGTTGATTTCATCGATCGAAGTCCCGATTTTATCGGCTGCATCCTGAATTTCTTGACTACTGTTTTTGAATTCATTGGCAACTTGAGTGATAACTTCTCCAGCTACTGCCATCAACGCAAATTGACCCGATACTTTAGCTACTGCAATCCCAACTTGTAGAGTAGAAGCTGAAAAGATGTTTGATGCCACAGTTGCTAAATTCATGCCACTAATCATTGGCAAAAGCGCAGATCCGCCAACATACAGCAATCTAATGCCAAGTCCAATCAACAGTCTGGAGGAGTTCTCGATCGCAAAATTAAGTAGGTCGATCGAGCTAGTGAGTAAATCCAACCCAGCTTTGTAAGCAGGACTAATCCCCCCGCCCACATTGCCTTGTAGCCGCTCGACACCAGCATCTAATTTAGTTTGCTTAAACCCAATACTACTTTGAGCCAAATCTTTAGCTGAGAGCGAATCCTGAACACCCTGAGCCAAGAATGCCTGAACAAAACGTTTGGAGTCAATCCCAGTAGGCGAATCTTGAATCGCTGAGAATTGTTGCGGCGTATAGCCTAACCCTTTCGCCGCGATTACTCGTGCATCAGTAATACCAGCCGATTGAGTCAACTGGTTAATTTCTTGCATACTGGTACGACTCCGCCCCAAAGTTTGAGCTAGAGCCAGATTTAAGCCATCAGTTTGCTGTTTATTTAGTCCTCGTGCCTGGGCAATTTGGAGGATCTGAGATGTCATTCGCTCGGTAGGTTTGCCCTCTAGTTCAGTCCCAAAGGTCGTACCACCAAGATAAGCACCTGTTTCAAGCGCACTCGATCTGGAGATCCCCAGCTTATCTGCTTCACCAGTCAGCCGCGAGAATGTTTGTCTACCAGTTTGAGCAGAGTCAGACGCTGCGGCTAATTTGACCTGGAGCGTCTCAAAATTGGCTGCGGTGTCGATTGTAGACTTACCGAGTGCAATCATCGCAGGGACTGCTAGAGATGCCAATGTGAAGCCTCCAAAGACACCTAATGCCAGTTTCCCAACATTGGTTAATTTGGTTAGGGCTGATTCAGACTTTTCAATTTCTGCGGCTGGTGGGGTAAGTAATAAATTGCTCGGTGTTCTGGGTGGTGGTGGTGCGATCGGGTTGGGTGTAAATGTGGGTGCATAGAGTAGTGGGTTTCTAAGCGCAGGAGCTGACGGAGCATTTGGGTTGGGAGTAAATTGAGAAGTTTGAGTATTGTTTCCAAAACCTGCGAATAATTTAGCACTTGCTGCTTTGATGTTTGGGATGATTTGAGAGACTGGAGTATCCAAGAAATCTAAGGCGGGGATTCTTCCGCCCAGATTGATAAATCCACCTTCATTACTATTTGGTGTAGGCTTTAATGACGATTTAATCCGATCGAAGATCCCATTTCTAGCTTGTACTGGCAGGTAAGGATTGACTTGCTGGACTAAGTTGTTATCTCCAGATACTTTCGATACAGCCTCCTGAATTGGGGTTGTCTGTGCTCCAGGTGAACCGAGAAAACCATCGATCGATTGACGGCTAGATTCTAGCTTTTCAACCTCCCCAGGGTTGGCAATTTTTGCTGGGGCAATTTTGGCGCGAGTAGCTTCGAGATCGCCCATGACTACCTTTAGCCCATAACCGAAGGCTTCAGCTTGTTGCAGACCTTTAGCAACTTCTTCAGGATTACCGGATTTGAGCATAGTGACGATCGATTTGCGATTCGATCGAATCACCGCACTAAGTCTTTGGACTTCCGATCCAATTGCATTAGCATCATCAACATCGATCGATTTAACATTGGTAGAGAATTGGCTAGGGGGCAATCTTTTTTGTTCTACCCCACCAATTTGAAGCAGTGGTCTTGGCTCTTTCCGTTGGGGAATAGTGCCGAGTGCTCGATACTTGCGCTTAGGTAAAACTGAGGTTTCAATTAATTCGCCCTCAATAACATCATCTTCAGGTAGTAAAGCAGAGCGTCTGGTAAGTTTGTTTGTAGATCGAGTAGCATTGCCAATAGCGCGCAATGCGCGTAAGGTAAAGTTCTCGGCACCTGCGGCTAATTGCTTATTATCTAAGGCTCCAGGTGCAATTAAATTGACACCAGCTTTGGCAGATTTAAGAGCAGCAAATCCCGTCACAAATGGGGCTAACACCGATCCAATTGTCCCAGACATCCCCGCCGCACCGCCTGCCAGTGCCTCAGTAATTTGAGCGGTTAACTGCGGAATCATTGACTTGAGCAATGGAGCATTGCCTAGTGATTGAGTCAAAAATCCTCCAATTGCTTCGGAAGATTGTCCAGCTAGGTGTGCTAAAGGCATATTAGCTAGTCCGCTAATGCCGTGCCCTACCATGCCAATTGCCTCAGCACCTCCAGGTACTTGAGACATCGCGGCTGATGCTGCGAGTGTGTTGACAATTTTTGCCCCACCAGACCCAAGCAATGCTTTTTCAGCTCCATAAGCAGCAGTTAGTGCATTACCGCCAATTTTGACAACACCTGTTGCGATGATTTGGGCCGAATCAATCACAAACTTTCCTGCTGCACTTTTTGAAGGAACAATACTCGATCCAGAACTGCTTACGAATGCTAATTCTGACTGTGTTTGTGGGGATGGTTGAAGATTGATTGACTGATTTCTAGTTCTCGATCTCTCTTTTTCCTTGGCAATATTTGCCCGTTTCTGAGCAACTTCTTGTCTGTATTTTTCATTTTCAACTGGATCGACATTCGATCTTACTGGAGCAAAGGAAGATGCTGAATTGCTCTTAAGCTTTGCCATCTCCGCCTGATTCTTGGCAATCTCAGCCGCAGTATTGGCGCGTTGTTTATCGATGTCTTTGATATACGAATCTGGTGTGGCTAGAGCATCTTTGTAGCCATAGTTGTTATCGATCGGAACTAACTTCTGATTCGATCGATATTCATTAATTTTCTTGATATCGCCACTAGCATAAATCTGGTCGATGTATTTCCGCTCATTTTCCATGCCATAAGGCGTTAAAGCTGGATTCTTCATCACCTCTTGCTTATGCTGTTCCCGTCTGGCTAATGGGCGCAATTCTGGGTAATATTCAGCTCCTTTTTGCAGTGTGTCATATGGCATCGCACCCGTTTTACCGTATTCCTCCATCCCGCCTTTCATCAGATCGAGGTAGTCCAGCCAACCAGCCGCATGTTCGGCAACAACTGATGTCGTGCCTTGTTTAGCCGCTTTTTTTCGTCGGCTTTCAATAAATTTATCTAGACCTTTCTTTTTAGATTCTGAGTTTGCCTTTTCACTTCTACCTTCAATATCCTGACCACGAACATCTTTGATTAATCCATCAAACTCGTTGATTCTGAGCCAATCACCATCATGGTTCTTGTTTGCTGGAGAAAAGTAAGTATAATCTCCGGTTTTACCATTAGGATCGGCTTCAATTCGCGCTAATGCTTTTGGATCTTTATATAGCGCAGCAATCGTTAGCGGGATTTCTTTGCGTTTGGCATTAAACTTATCGGCATAAAAGTTATTTAAACTAGCTGCATCTTTGATATCAGATCTAATCTCTGGACGTGGGCTATTTGGTCTGGTGATGAAATCATTCACCGCCCCCATCACATTATCGTTACCGAGATAGCTGTTACCGATCGCATGACCCTTACCACCATCGAGAATATGCCGCTGCGTTTTGCCAACGGAAAACATTCCCGACATGTCAAATGGGAACTTCTCATCTTTTAGTTTCTTGATTTCCGCCATAGATGCGGGATCGGATTTACGTTTTGCTCCGAGAAAATCAGTGTTGTGATAGCCAATATCGAGATCGTCGAGTGTTCCGACAATACTTTGAAAGTTGCGTTTACTAGCTAGTTCTGTAAGGTTGGTCATGGGCAGTCCCAACCCGACACCTTTGACATTTTTCATGCCAGCACGTTCGGCTAGGGCTGTAGCGTAATTAACCGCATCAACACCGCCAGACGTACCCATGAAGTTAATCGGTTTATCTGGGTGAGCTTGCCGGATTTTTACTGCTTTGGCGTACATTTCTAAACCATCGGGATTGTAGCCAAGATCGATCGCCATTTCCGCAAGTTTCTGAATTGGCATATCACCAATTTTGCCTTCCTTACCCCCCATTTTTTGGAGTTGCTCCATCATTCCCATCATGCCGCCGACCACGCCTTCCCCGCGCTTAACGGGTTGGTTCATCGCTTTGTTGACATGGGTAATGGTGTGGGCTTTTGGATATTGTTGCTTGAGCAAGCCGCCTGCAAAGTGAGCGTTTTCACCATTGTTGAAATCCAACCCACCAGTGACGATATGAATCGCATCGGCTTTATCTGCCGCTTCTCGATCGTATCCCTCGATCTGCATGTTTTTGGCTAATTCTTGAGCCTCGGCTTCCTTACCTTTGAGCATCGCCCGATTCCGAATCCGAATCGGTTGGGCTGCGGCTCTAATTCCTACACCCGCAGCACGTCTGGCAAGTTTCCCCATTGGGGCAAAACTTTCGGTGACGACATTCATCGCCTTATCGGTTTCGCCTTCTTGATAATATTCCAGTGCTTCGACTAGCTTGTTTTCAATTTTTCTAACCGCTCGACGGGGATTTTTGAGCACACTGTCAACACTAGTCCCCGCTGCTTTAAGGTCGCTACCAACTCCCCGCAACCCGTCTTTATAGCCCAATTCCTGCGAGATGTATTCCGCGCCGATTTTGCTTCTGGTGGCGACGTATTTACCGGATTGCGCCCCCATTTCCGTGGTAGACATTCCCGTCTTTTTGGTGATAAATTGCTCGATCGAAGTCGAGAACCCTTTAGAAAAATTACGCGATAATTCTCGCCCCAATCCTTCAGTCATGCCTCTGAAAATTCCTTCTAGTGAATTTTGGGCAATTTTAAGCGGTATAGTAACCGGACTGAGTGCTAATTTACCGATCGCGCTAGTCAGTCCGCCAATGGTATCGGGTAAATCTAATCGTAATTTGTGTGGGCGTTCAACTCGATCGAGTAAATCCTCTAATTGCAATAACTGTCGAGTGTCTACATTGGTAACGATCGGACGACTAAATGCTGATTGCGTGCGATTGAGATTGTCGATCGAACCATTCAACCTTCGATCGAGTAAATTCAGATTAGTTAGATCGATCGTGGGTGTAAGTTTAGTTGCCGCAAATTTACCCGCCACACTACTCAGATGTTGTTCCATCCCCGTCAAATGTTGATTGAGAACAGTCAACTGACTATCATCTACCAACAGCTTTAAGGGTGTGGCGAATTGCTGCTGAACCCGTGCATAATGCGCCTGTTTCGCGTCTAAATGCTGGTTAAGCTCAGTTAGTCGTTTGTCATCAACTTGGACGGTTAGAACCGAATTAGAAAGGGCTGACATCTGTTGGATCGATCGAGCCACCAATCCCTCAACATCATCTAATCCCCTCACCGAAAGATTGAAAGCGATCGATCGATCCATCGCTTTGATGTCTTGGATCGATCGATTGATTAAAGCCTCAGCTTCAGTCAACTGAACGTTTAATTCCCCAGTCTCAAGATTAAATTTAATCGGCTGCCGGACAAGACTTCGCACCTGGCGGATCGATCGATCTACCACTCCCTCAGCCTGGGTAAGCTGGACGGCTAAATCCCCCACCTCTACCTTGAATTTAAACGGCTTTCCAAATGACTTCTGCATCTGAATAGCCGATCGATTAATCAACTCATCAGCTCTACCCAAACTAGCTTCTAGAGGGGATAAGTCTGCGCCGAGGATTAAATTTAAAGCACCTAGATCTGCCATTTTGGGAAAGTGTAAAGTAAGGTGTAAAGCAATCAAAAACCGCCTTGGCTCAAGGCTTTGGCGGTAAGATTAGGATTCAATTTTGCGCCGCCAAGCTGGGAGGAGTGGGGCGAGATCGGCGAGGATCGGATTCGGGATTTTACCAGCGTCCACCAACCTGAAGAAAATCACAGCGGTAGATTTGCTGATGTCCAAACTACCTGCATCCTCCTCAGTTTTGAGCAGATGAGGGAAGGGGACAAACTCGCACGGTGCGATCCCATCTCCTCCAAACATCGCACTAATCAGGCTGGTTAATTTGGCAACTGAAATCGATTGAACATTTGCATCTTCCTGGTACTGTTTATCGATCTCAGTCAGTGCCCGTTCGATCTGAGTAATCGGGAGATTCCAAAAACTATCCCAATGCCAACGCGGATCGGGTAATCTTGCTAGACTCAGCCGCCAGTAGATGGCTTCCCAGTCGGTGTTTTCTCTGGCGCACCAGGCGCGGAGGGACTTGATTTTTTTTCAATCGTTTCTCCCTCTTCAGTTGATGCCGCTACTGCCCACCGATTGCGCTCCGAGTAGGCAAATTCAGCAATCTTTTCGATGACTGTAACTGGGAGCCGCTCAGTATTCTCTTTCGTCCAGCCGTACTCACCAACCTGAATTTCATAAGCGTCTTCTAATCCAGTCCGCGCCGCTTCCAACCAGCTTTTCTTAGCTCGTTGTTCGACAAAAAAGCTAGCAACTTCCACGTTGCCAGGAATCTCTAGCACGATCCCTTCATCATCAAATTGTTGGCGGAGTTTTTCACTTACCCGAATCAGCCACAATTCCCGCTCCTTGGGTACTGCATAGACATTATTGGCATACTCAAACCCTTCGGCTTCAGTTGCACCTTCTGCGACGTACAGATCGACTGTGGCTAGCATCCGTTGCGCTTGTTGGCGTTGGAGCGAATCGATCGTTTCCTCAAACCAACGTTCTTCAGTGGGAGTGAGACATCCCAGTTTTCTCAGTTCAAAGCCTTCGATATTGACGGTTTCAGCTTGGGGAAATGTGCTCATACAATTTTAAGTCTGCGACGAAATTGGTAGATGGTTGGATGGCTAAATGTGGTGGTAAATCATAGGAAATCGATCGACCACCAACATCGATAGTGACTGGAGACTTAGCAAAGCGATCGAGACATAGCAGTCCACACAACAAACTATTGTCGGGATTGAGGGTGCAATTAATTCCGGTGATTCGATCGCCTTCTAGTAGGTCAAATTGCACGATGATTAGCTGGTAACTACAGCTCTAGAGACTGAGCTAACAGGCTGACCTGTTACTACTTGGGTGAAGGTATAGGAATCAGCAACTGCACCAGTAACAAATGTCCAGATACCGCTAACCGGAACAGTAAACGCTCTACTGAATGCAGCACTAAAATAAGGTGTGATTGTTGCACCTGCGATACCTGTACCAGTGATGGTAGAGCTAACAGCAGCGGCGAGAGGAGATGTGATGATTGGTGTGGTGTCAGCACCTGGATAATCAGTGTTGTACTCTGCATTTCTGAGTACCATTGAGTTTGCTGCATTTGCCCGCGCTTGCTGGTCGCTGGCAGCATTTCTGAGGACGATCGGTTCTTTTGCCATTAGTGGATAGAAAGATGGTGAATGGTGAATAGTGATGTCTCCGTAATCAATTACGGAGACATGCCTCAAACCTAGATTGCTACGTCTTCGTAGCCACTAAACAGGTCGCCAATCCCCATGATTTCAAATGGGATCTCGATTACGTTACCTTCGGCTTGTTGCTCTTGCTTGGATTTAATGTTGGCAATACAAGATTTAACCAGGTAACGATACAAACCAGCCCCCGCAGGTGCCATTGGGCGGTATTCTTTGACGTATACCTGACGGTTGAGAGTCTCGCCTGCACGTCTGAGAATTGCGATCGCTGGATCGAGTAATTTATCATCAGCAGCCGATCGAGCCATGTATGCGGATAAGTTACCGGATACCATCCCGTTGGTTTCGATCTCTTGCCCGTTCTCCGAAGAACCGAAACAGTAGATTCTCTGACCTTGTTTATCGCGGTTCAGACCAAATTGTTTGCCCGTTGGCACAATCAATAGAGTGGGTTCGTTGGCGAAGGTAATAATTGGGTAAGCATGACCCACAATCGGCGTGGTGGTGGCGATGCTGGGAGTAGTCGTAACACCCGTCATATCCCCAACCTTGACGATCAAATCAATTCCTTTGAAAAGTTTCACGTCGGACATTGTAGTATATCTTTAAAATCCCATAGGTATAATCTCAATACTAGGTCTATCCAAGATTTTGCTCTAGGGTGCAAAATAACACTAAAGATTCAGCCAAATATTCGTTATTTCAATAATATTGATGCGTTAAAATAGAGGGGTAAATTAGCTTTTAAGGTTGTGGAATACAGTTTAAAAATATTAGGTGAATCACCAAGGATTGGAGTACATACTAGAGTTGTCGCTCGTTGTACGTGCGGAACCATCAAAACTTATCTAAAATACAGCCTGAGATCGGGCGATACAGCTTCTTGCGGCTGCCTAAGAATACTTGTTTTGAACGAGCGTTCGACAACTCACGGAATGAGTGGAACGCCAATACATAGAACATGGAAGTCGATGAAAGGAAGATGTACGAACCCAAATAATAACGACTGGAATAGGTATGGTGGTCGGGGGATTACTGTATGCGATCGATGGCAGAAATTCGAGAACTTCTACGAAGATATGGGCGATCGACCAGATGGAAAAGAGCTGGATCGAATTGATAATAACAAAGGTTATTCCTCCGATAATTGCCGATGGGTTACTAGAAAAGAAAATATGAACAACCAAGAAAGATCTACAAAAATAGAAATCGGATATATCCCGTTAAATATTACAGAATTAGCTGAATTAGGTGCGGTTTCTCAACGTACGATGAGGAGACGCTGGCATCAATACGGAAATGCTTGGAAATGTCTATTTCCAACTACTAATTAAGTTTAGAAAATTGAGGTATGACTAGGTTCCACTGCTCGAAAATGATGCTGGTTTGGGGTAGTTGTGATTGCACTTGGCAATCAGGATGAATGCTGAGGATACGACGATAGGCGAGGTTGCACGTCTTCGATCTGTCGTGCTGAATTAAGCGGATCTGGAATTCTTCCCGAATGCAGGCACCGCCAAACACTGGGACACCTTTAGCCAACGGATAGTAAATCAGGCATTGCAGCCCATTTACCACCCACTCATGCACAGGTTTAGAGTTGGGATCGACGATGGTAACGATCGCGGGCAACACCTGCCCAGATCCGGTGGTGTAGGTACCCAACTCAGTCCCAAGCGCGGTGATTAACTGCTGACGTAGTTGAGCTGGTGTACTAAAATCCACTAGTAAGATCGGGCATAAAGTTTGAACTGTTTGGCGAAGTAGAAGGGGATATCTAGTTCAGCACCTGGACGCTGGTAGCGCAATGGTGCCGAACTATCTCCCTTAATCCCGTAGCAAGTCCAAGGTCGAGAAGGGTGAAACTTACCCCGCTCGGTAACTCCACCCTCATGATTTAGAGCTGCATAGTCTACTCCCCAGGTAAACTGCCAGCTAAAATCATCAACTCGACTATGGACTTGCGAATCACGCAGATTGCCCAAATCTACTATGTCTCTAGGGCTACCTGCTAGAGTGCCATTCTGCCTTTGCGTCTGGTTGGGCCAGTCGTATTTTTTGCTCTCGATCGCTTTGGTAAATGCTAGATCGGCAGCACCTACTGTGTCGGCTAGGGCAAGTTTGACAGCGGTATGAATTTTGGTTCGATCGATCTTAAACATGACCATGGGTGCGGTTTCGCACAAAAAAAACGACAGCCTACTGGGGAGGCTGTCGTTAATAAGGATCTAGTTATCTCGAAGGACTGTTACGTTTTTGTATACAGAACTCGTCATAAGTGCCAACTCTTTGCCGCATAAGCACTTGAAGAATTTTGAACAAGAACTCGTCATAACTGACATGATTCGTGTCAATACTATTTTTTCCAGGGATTGGGGATTTTAACTTTGACCTGAACTTCAAAATTGTTGTCATCGTCGCGGAATTTTCCGTTTCGTTCGTCTTTAAATTTCCGCACCATCGACTCGCTACATCGGCAGATTGCAGCAATTTTGATGTTGCTGAAATGTTCGCGCTCTGGGTCGTCTAGAATTTCGGCGATCGCCATCCGAATTTCTTCACCCGATCGGCGCGGCAAGTTCTTCAGCAAATCGATTTCATTTTCCTGCATCTCCAGCCGAGCTGCTTGATCCTCAACAATATTCAGAAGTCTTGAGTTGTTTTGCAATAGGCTAGTAATCATAGATTCGAGACTAGCAATCCGCAGCCCATAACTTTGCAAGACTATCGCTGCTTCACTAAAGATTTCTGTCGAAGCGTTTGACTTGACAGCCATCGAGTACCCACACAAATTGTAGACGTAGGCGATCGCCCCTGCCTCCATTAACTGGTCTTGAATCGATTCCTTGCGTTCCTTGCTTGCTTCTGATGTCGGGTTCCAAGCTTTCAAGACGATTCGCAAATCGGACGCTTTCCGCAAACTTCGCACCCCTTGAAGCCCCCCAATGGTAAGCACTTGAGGGTACTTATCTACATAGTTTCGCACCCCTTGCTTGTTGACGATAGCGTCAAGAGATTGGTGATGGATGCCAAGAATATCGCAAATCAAACTATCCGTCATGAAAGCTTCGCCAGTGCTTTCATCGACATAGGCAGAAATATTCGTATCTGGGTTGGTCGAAATGACCAACATGCTCGTGCTAGAATTCATTTGTGATTCCTATTGTACTTAGGGTTTACCGCCTCTGGAGATCGAGAACCTTCAATTCTCTCTCGCGAGGGGCACATCAACTATATCACGATTTTCCCAGGCACTGGCTCCGCCAAACACCTAATTAATTTGAAAATACCCACAGATTCTCTGTCCAGTTAGCTCGGTAAATCCCAATACCTCCAAGGCTGCTAGCTGCATCTTCGGCACCATGTGAAATTTACCAGTCAGCCCATTGATGTTCGCCGTAGCCACCGCATCACGAGCGATCGAGGTGGGAATAATTGCCGGATCGATCGCGTATCCCTCCATATAAATCCCTGGTAGATTCTGCGGCTGGGTTCTGGCTGGGTCATAGTTTGGCTCTTTGCGTTGGTCGAGTTTGCAGGAGATGGTGATGGGGATGGTTGATTCGATCGGATTCCCCGTCTCTAAGTCGGTGGTAATTGTCCCGCTGCCGATTTGGAAAGTGAGAGAGGCATTATTTAGCAGTCCATCAAGTAGTGAAATTGACATTTTCAAAAAGCCGTAATCCGAATATCTGGCAAGGGGTAATCAATCAGCCGTGCTAACTCTCGCTTGAGCGCAACTCTACTGCCACGCAATTGACATTGGCGGATGATCGGGTCGAATTCCAGCACATCTGCCACTTTTAACCCAGCCTGTTTGTCTCCCTGGTTAGCGAGAGCCGTGCGGGTGGCTTTGATTTTAGCTAGGACTTCGAGACACTGATTCTCTAGCTCGATCCCTTCAACTTCAACTGCATCTAGTAACGCAAATACAACGGGTTTCTCAGAGCGTGGTAAATCTAAAACTTGCCAGATGGCAGATCGATCGGCTTGGGTAAACATTATCAGTTTTTATCAAAAAATTGGGAATTCCCGTCTGTCTAGTTAAAGCTATTCAAATCAAGCCCTGTAGATTGCAATGTCGTCTAGATTGCCCGTAAAAATCCTACCACCAGCGTTAACTTCTGTCCCAATTGTCAGACTGCGCGTTGTTGCAGCAATTGTATAGACACCGATGTAGACATCCTCGATTTTACCGTCAACAATTAATACTGTTACTGCACTAGAGCCAATAATGTACTTAACTATTCTCCAGTAGTGCGCTAAATTATCGTTGATGGAAGTTGTTGAAACTAGAATCGCGTTAGTTGTTGAAACCGCCGCAACAAAGAGAGATAGTTTACCCGTGGTAGACCGCCCACTTACAGAACTAAGCCCACTTACATTGTTGTACAAAATCCACGACTGGGTATCAAAAGTGCCAGCACTAGTTCCACCAGCGGCAATTGCCGCGTTAGTGTTCTGAACTGTTGAAGCTCTAAACCACCCCGCAAGTTCAAATCCACCCGCGCCCAGATTATAAGCCGCGATCGCCGGATAGGTGTAGTACCCAGTCCCGTTAAACAGTCCCGATGCGCCCAACGATCGCTTGTTGGCGGTATCGTATGTGGGCGGGGTGCCGACTACAGTGGCGATCGCACCCAGCTCATCATTAGCGGAACCGTCAAATCTAACTAAGAATCGGAGGGGGTAATTATGAGTCAGGTTGGAACCATTAGCGATACCTTTATATACTTTGATTGAGTCTAGATTTCCTGCAACTCCAGCACCGAAGCTAGAGCGATAATTACCCAGTCGCATTGTTGATAGGTTTACAGTAGTAGGCGCATTATTACTAGCCGCAACTATTTGTCCATTACGAATTAGCAGGTACTTCGTGTCCACTTTACTTAGCCCCAAATCGTACCAAGTATTTACTACAGGAGTTTGATTAAATACTGTAGCAATTGCATTAGCATTTACAAGTTGCCATTGAGCTAAACCGCCATTACTTGTAAAAATTATAGATGAAGTTGTACCTCCATCAAAGTCACAGAAGTATTGACTATTAGGAGTGTTTAGTCCGCCACTCAAACCAACAGCAGTCATATTAACTGCTAGTTCGATTGAGTAAGGTAAACTACCAAAGTTAAAGTCTGTACCACCAGCAATATCGATTGCTCCATTAGAGAAAGCAATCGAACTACTACCTGCTCTCTTTTTAGTATTGTCAATTGTTGCATTAGTAGTACTTAATACGTGTAGTTTTGTATCAACAATCCTGCCACTATCACAGTTGATATCTAGCACCTTAAATACTTCTAGTGGGTCACTATCATCAAAGCGACTAAATGTTTGTGCGCCTGATTGATAACCATGCTTGCGTCCTGTGCCGATTGTTTTGCGGATGTACTGCATGTAGCCTGTAAAGCTACCGTTAAAGGCACCACCTACATCAACAATATCACCGATAATTAAGTTACCTGTATAGACATAATTAGCAGTATCAACATCACTATAAATCGGGATCTCATCTAGATAGATGGTTTTAATTCCTTGATATCTTTCAATACTTAGAACCTGCCACTGATTAAGTTTTAGTTTAGGGATTACAGTAGGAGTAGCCCCGTTAAAGTGTTCGACTGTGCCTAGCCCATCTTGGTTGCGGATATTAAGAAACTCGGTTTGAGCTACAGCAGCCGATCGATGATCTAGTATTCCCTGTGATATTCCAGTTAAAAATAGTGTTGGATATAACGCAATATCCCATCTAAAATCTTTATTGGTCGATTCAAAAGTAGGGCTAGCAGGTACAGTTAGTGAGCTGCTGCCATCAAAATACAAAGAGCCATTGTTGAATAACGACTGTAGATTACTAATGCGTGGCGTACCCGATCGAGTACTAATTAAATTACCTTTAGCATCTGTAAAGATGGTGCTGTTATTTGCACCTTCAAAAATAGCCTGGAACACTACGTTGGCAAAATAAGGATCGACATAAGGAAGGTCGATCACATTTGAAAACGTTGTTGCTGAATAGTAATATGTCGATCCAGCCGAAATTAGTTCGATCGAGAAGGTGACTGTGGTTCTGGTTTTTCGCCCATAGTCCAGTCCATTGCTTTGGTACTTGACTGGACTACTTACTCTGTAGATTCCAGCAATACCCCTGGGTGGTGTCCAAGTAAATAATTTATGTTGTCCTACTAGATCGAAAAAAGCTTCTAAAATTGACAACGAAGCTTCGTTTATTAGCGGTAAGGTCAGATCCCAGGTATCTATTTTATTATTTATGCCTGCTGGGGCAAGCTGCTTGTAACCATCTCCATACTGTACTTGCTTAGTCTTATGGGTGGTTGTCCGAGCAGTGTTGTTGGCATCAACGTTAAAGGCAAATATTGGGAGTGTCACTGCTGCCTTGCCTGATAAGCTGTCCCCGCCATCGCGATCGATCCAGTCGCAATCAATCCAGGTAGGGCTTTGTCAACACTGGGATTATTAGCCAAAATTCCGGCACTAATTACACCAACTAGTAAAGTGGCGATCGGTGTAAGGCTTTGGATTAATACTGCAATATCTCTCAATTTCCGCGCTCCTTAATTAATAGTTGTTCGATCTTGTCACTGAGTTTTTCTAGCTTGAGTTCTAGCCGTGTCACAGCATTTTCGGTTTGAGTTTCGATCTTGAGCAGTTGCCGATCGAACTCGACTTTTCGTACATATTCCATCGAGAATTGTTGCTGGGTTTCATTGAGCCGTTCGATCGAGTGTTGCAACCCTGTAATTTTCTCTTTGAGGTCGTTGCTCAGTTGAGTAAATCCCCACTTAGCCAAGAACACCAGCACTCCGATTAGTAGCGTTCCCCCACCTGCGATCATGGGTGTCGCATCAACAGGAGCTGGCTGTTGGATTAAGTAGGGCTGATGTTCTTCGATCGCTTTCATGACATGGCAGTGGGATAGCAGTTGGTCTATCTTAAAATCTATAATCCAAAGGTTCTAGGGTGCGAAAAGACAAAAGGATCTCGCTATGCGATCCCACACTCTAGAGCCAAAATGGGATCGACATTAACCTTTAAGTATCACTACAAGCTGCTTAAAATGGACTTTGCCACTAGCATAATTAGCTACATGAAAGCGATGGGATACACTATCCTCTGTCGCAACCAAGTATTTGTCGAAGATTGCGATGAGAATGGTAATCCTGTCTCGAATGAATTCAGGAAAGATCGGTGGAACGATCGAGCGTTGATTATTGATTACAACGCTGAAACAGGCAAAGCTACGATGGTGCATAATGCCCTTGCTACCTGTGAGCCTGGAGTATTCTACACAACTAATCGGATGAATCCAGAGGGAGCCTTCAGGATTAAATTTGGGCAGTATACAGCGTGGGAAATTGGCTACCACCATCAACAATATCCTGCGTTGTGCCAGTGTCGATCGATCCGAGGATATCGAGACGATAACGAGGATGGTTCAAGAATTGGTGATTGTGAGGTTTCTGGTAACTATGGTGTAAATGTTCATCATGGCTATGAAGCCGATACCATCAATCGCGATTCGGCTGGTTGCCTCGTGCGTAAATTCAAAGCAGCCCACTATAAGGCAATGGATCTGATCCAACAATATCCGCCCCAGGACGGAATCTATACCGTGACTATTTTGCCTGGAGATTTAGTATTTGCAGGTAGAAAGTGAAGAGATCGAGTGTATTTACTTTACCCCCAGAAATCAAGGCTGAATTAGACAAGCGGCTGCTGAATTCTGGTTTTCAAAATTATACGGGATTGGCGGAGTGGCTGAATGAGAATGATTTCAAAATCTCTCGATCGTCAGTCCATCGTTATGGTAAGGATTTCCAGCATAGCTTATCGCAGATTAAGACAATTACCGAGCAAGCAAAGGCTATTTGTGCAGAAGTTGGTGACGACGAAAATGCACTTTCTGATGCTGTCATTCGTTTGACGCAACAACGTGCTTTCCAATTTTTGCTTAATCTCGATTTAGAAGATGAACATCATGAAAAGCTGACAATCAAGGATATTGGAACAATGGTTGCCACACTTAGTCGATCGTCTGTTACCGTTCGAGATCACCGGAATAAGATGTTGGCGCAGATTGATAAGAAACTCAAGGAGATGGAATCAGCACCTACTGATAAACGTAAAGTTTCTGCTGAAGCCTTGCGTATCGTTAGGGAAGAAATCTACGGAATTTTCTCAAATGAGGAGCCAAAATGAGTCTAACAGATTTAATTCAGGATGCAAAAATTCATCTCTATGAGATCGACTTAGCTGCTCTAGGCGTGACTGATAAGTATCGGTTTCACTCCGAGAATAAAGTAGGCACAATCATTTGGAACGATCGAGCATTTAAAGAAATGCCGATTCAAATCGAAGGGTTTGAAATCTCTGGAAGAGGGTCGTTGCCTACACCTACTCTCACTATATCGAATGTGTTTGGGGTATTTAGCGATCTGATTAGTGAGTACGATGGTTTAGTTGGCTCTCAGCTAACGCGCTATGTGACTACTCCAGATCATCTTAATCAAGTGGGTGATGACTACACGATTACTGACCCCGATGAATGGTACGTGAGTGGTTATCAGGAGAATTCTATTTCTGTAACTTTCAATCTTAAAAGTTCGTTTGACCTTCAGGGGGTGAAATTGCCTAATCGAATTATCTTGAGAGATTTGTGTTCATGGGTTTATAAAAGTGCTGAATGTTCGTATTTGGGATCTTTGCCTACTTGCGCTAAAACGCTCGCGGATTGTGAAAATCATTTTCCTAGCCCACAGCTTATTAATGGGTCTTTTTTTCCTGGCGTTGATTTGCTTCGTAAGACTTGAAACTATATATGCCGCCAACATTATGCCTATTTTAACTGATTCAATTAAGCAAACCATCCGCTATCTTGCGGGACAATCATACCCGAATGAATGTTGTGGATTCTTGACTAAAAAGGGTTTAATGCCGATCGAGAACACATCACTCGAACCATTGCATTTTGCAACGATCGATCCGAAGAGTTATGCGGTGGCAGAAGAGGAAGGAATCATTTTTCTGTACCACTCTCATGCAAAAGATCCGAACTTCTCAAAACTAGATGTTGATGCGTGTAAGAAGCTGAACATTCCGTTTGTTTTATACTGTGTAGAGTCCGATCGGTTTACTATTGGCGACCCACGGGGTGGAGAGTACATCGGGCGCGATTGGATTTATGGGCTTCAGGATTGCTACGCGCTGGTGAGGGATTGGTATCGCCAGGAGCGGGGGATCATTCTCGACGACTTCGCACGGTGCGAGGTGGGAGAAACCAAGCGGGAAGACTGGAATGTGTTTGCTGAGAGCTTTGAGAGTCAGGGGTTCACGCGGCTATCAGCGTATGGCACCAAGCTTCAAGCTGGAGATGTGTTGTTGATGCAGATTGCTTCACCCAATCCGAACCATTTGGGTTTGATATTCGATAGCGACAAACAGGAATTCATGCACCATTGTCTTGACAGGCAGTCTAGCATCGAACCTTACGGTGGTTACTGGGAGCGTCATGTAGTAGGAGTGCTGCGATATGCTCGTTGAAGTTAAATTGCTAGGTGCCTTAGGGCAGAGATTTGGGCGCAAATATAAGTTAGATATTGATACACCAGCAGAAGCATTTAGGGCACTTGCAGCCCAACTAGATGGCTTTATGGATTATCTATATGAAGCCGCCAAATCTGGTGTAGGCTGGCAGGTAGTGGATGACGATCCACTCGG
>JANYIT010000331.1 GCA_025358725.1 Chamaesiphon sp. GL140_3_metabinner_129_sub | reverse complement strand
CACAAGGCTTGGCGTTATCTAATTTGCGTTCAAATAAATAAGTTTCAATACCAGCTTTCGCCAACACTTCAGCGGCGCAAGAACCCGCTGGACCAGAACCGACAACAGCAACCCGTAGTACCACAGCTATACTCTCTTCTCATGACTTGTGCTTACACTGATGGATGTTAGCACGGACTCTCTTCGGGGGTGCTGCGAAATCCACTCAGTCGGTCAGAATTGAAATATTCCTTTATATAAAGACATATTTGGATAGGTTGGGAATAATCATCCTAACTCGATCGCCAATCAGCAGTATGTCACAACTTAAATTTCTCACTCCCGAACAAGAAGCTCTGATACCTGGATATCAGGAAAAATGGCGGCAAATATATCTTTCAACTCAACCGATCGATCGCCTTAAAGCAGCAGCCGCCGTCAGAGCAGCTTATGCTGTGATGGGCAAGCAAGCACCTACCGAAATAGTTTTTTGTGCAAGTCCACGAGCAGCAATCGAACGCCTGCGATCGAATATTGCCGAAGTAGAAGTTCCGCCTGAGTACACAGAAGATCGTTCGTCACAAAAACCGCCTAATTTCTTTCAACTTTTTGTCAAAACAGGCTGGGAAATAATTAAAACTCAAAACAAACAGCGAGGTGCAGCTACAAAACCTCTCCACGATTTGTTCGCAGAAGTTTCTACTTATTCATCTAAAATCCTAGCAGCACAGATCGATCGAGCTTTGCCCAAAGATTTAACCTGCGATCGATAGGCATCATAATCAGAAAATTTATGACTCAGCCATAATTCTTCTTTTCTGGCTTTGATATCAAAAAATAGCAACAGGATGATTGCACCGATCGCGTGAATCAAACTCCACTGCCAACAGCTATAAGCGATCGCCAGGAAAATCACGCCACTATAAATTGGATGTCTAATGACAAAAAGGTAGTTCGATCGTAAAGCAGCTACCCAGATTCTCCATACTCTGGACACTAATTTGACCGCGATGTAACTCCACAATTTGCTTCGCTAAAATTAGTCCCAGCCCGTTGCCTTCATGTCGATCGCCTAATAAATTACAAATTTGAACAAAAGGTTGAAAAAGCTGTTCGATATTTTCTGGAGCAATGCCGATCCCCGTATCCGCAATTGCAATCCGAATACATGAGATATGTTCGCGATCTGTCAACATTCCGGTGGTGACACTCAAGGAAACAGAGCCGATCGAGGTAAATTTAACAGCATTGTTGAGTAAATTAATGATAACTTGCCGGATCTGACATTCGTCGATCGAAATCGTCGGCAAATTGGGTTCGGCATTAAAGATCAACTTGATATTTTTTTTGGTTGCTTGTGGTTGGATTGCTACCAAGCAAGATTTGCACAGATCTTCAATCTCGATCTGATCGAGATCCAGTTGCAATTGACCAGATTCAATATTTGCAAGTTTGAGAGTATGATTAATCAGCGAGATGAGATGATTACCATCGCTCTCAATCTTTGCCAAATCATCGATTTGTTGGGGATTGAGTGTTCCATAAGTCTGCTCTTGCAGCCGCTCTGTTACCCTCAACATGGCATCGATCGGTCGCCGAATTTCTGCACTCATGGTCGATAGGAACGATCTTTTTGAGATATTAGCTTTTTCTAAGGCTTCTTTAGCTATTCTCAATGAGGCGGTTTGTGCGGCTACTTGTTGTTCTAAATTTTGAGTGAGGAGATGTAAATCGATGTGAGTTCTGACTCTAGCTAAAATTTCTTGTTCTTGAAAGGGTTTGCTAATATAGTCTACAGCACCACAACTAAACCCTTTGATTTTATTATTGATATCAATCAGAGAAGTCATGAAAATGATCGGAATATCGCGAGTTTTGGAATTGGCTTTGATCCGATCGCAGGTTTCAAATCCATCAATTCCAGGCATTCTCACATCTAGCAAAATCAAATCGGGAGATCGGCGTTGTAGCAGTTGTAATGCCTTTTCCCCACTGGTGGCGATCGCGATTTCATAGCCAGCATCACTCAGTACCGTAGAGAGTGTATCTAGGTTAGCGGGTGTGTCATCGACGATCAGGATTAGTCCAGTTAATGGTAATGTTCTGAATCTGTGGAAAGAAGTATCAGAGAAGCAAGATATAGCAGAGAGAAAGAAAAATGGTATTAGAACCTGTTCTGTGCCCAGCTTGTCAAAGTAGCGATGTCGTCAGACACGGATACTCAGGAGAAG
>JANYIT010000289.1 GCA_025358725.1 Chamaesiphon sp. GL140_3_metabinner_129_sub | reverse complement strand
AGAAGCAGCGTCTTTCATTGCACGAACGCCACCAGCAACAGCGTCGATCGGAGTTCCTAAAGATCTGTACATTTCACGTACGCCAACTACACCGATTTCTTCGATCGGAGTAACATCACCAGCAACTACACCGTAAGTGATCAACCGGAGGTAGTAGTCTAAGTCGCGCAAGCAAGTTGCAGTCATTTCTTCGCCGTAAGCGTTTCCACCTGGGGAAACAACGTCAGGGCGTTGTTGGAACAGTTTGTCGCCTGCACCTTTAACTAGACGCTCGCGAGAGTCAGTTAGGGTTTGAGCGATACGTAGACGGCGTTCGCCGGAAGCTACGAAACCTTTGATTCTGTCTAATTCGCCTGGGCTGAGGTAGCGAGCTTCAGCATCTGCGTTGACGATCGCTTTGGTTACGATACTCATCGTGTGATTACTCCAAAAAAGTTTGTTACCAGACTTATATTATTTGGTCTGAGGTTGCTTACAGTTACTTACACAATGTAAAAATTGCTCGTAACTAAAGTGCCTTCCGAGAGATATCTTCCGGCATTATGAGTGGTTTTCGCCTAAATTCGTAATAGTTTGTAACGATCGGAAGAAGTGGAAAGTGGAAAGTGAAGAGTAGACCTTCAATTTGGTTGTTAAACTGGGAGAATATTAGGGGTAGTGAAGCTTCTAGAAGTGATGACTAATATTCCGTTTTTGATTTTGGATGTGTTTGCGACGGGTAAATATACGGGGAATCAGTTGGCTGTGTGTTTGGATGCTGGGGCTTTGACGGATGTCCAAATGCAGCAGATTGCGCGGGAGCTTAATTTCTCGGAAACGACGTTTGTGACTAGTTCGGAGCCAGTTAATGGGGGCTACAATACGCGCATTTTTACACCGACGACGGAATTGCCATTTGCTGGACATCCGACGTTAGGGACGGCGTTTGCGATTCAGCAGGAGATTGTCAAGGCGGCTGTGGAGCGCGTCAATCTCAATTATCAAGTCGGACAAATTCCGGTGGATCTCAATTATCTTAACGGCGCACCAGATATTCTCTGGATGCACCAACAGCAGTCGCAGTTTTATGATGCTGTTGATGTGGAGATATTAGCCGCTGTGATTGCGGTGAGTCCGGCAGATATCGATGCGCGTTACCCGATCGAGCCTGTCACAACTGGTTTACCATTTATCATAGTGCCGCTGAAAACTATGGCTGCTGTAAGTCAGGCGAAATTAAAGCTAGACTTATACGCGCACTCAGTCGCCAATTTACCCGCCCAGGCTATTCTCGTATTCTGCCCCGAAACGATCGATCCAAGTCGTCAACTCCATGTCCGTGTTTTTACCGAATGTTTCGGCATCCCCGAAGATCCCGCCACGGGTAGCGCGAATGGTTGTCTCGCCGCCTATCTCGCCAAATATCAATACTTCGGCAGCCCCACCCTAGATATCACCGTCGAACAAGGGATCGAAATGGGCAGATCCTCTCTACTCTATCTCCGCGCCAACTATACCCCCACCAACTGCCCCGTCAGCATCGGCGGTCGAGTAGTCAAAATTGCCAAAGGTGAATTTATTCTGTAGAACTGCCTGAAATTTATAAAAGTATAATTGCCGCAAACCCAGATGGTGGGCAGTGCCCAACCTACAATCTAAAGCCTAAAGCCTAAAACCTAAAACCTAAAGCCTAATTCCCCCCCTTTCCGAAATCTGAGAATTACGTTAAATTTAATTAAGATATGTTTTCAAACATTTTAAAGCGTATATAAGACAAGCCGAATTAATAATTATCAACCGATTCCTGTCACCTCATACCCAAGGACAAAAAATTTTATGAAGTTTTCGTGGAAACTAGCAGCACTATGGACGATCCCCGTTCTGGTAATTGGCTTCTTCGTGTGGCAAGGGGCATTTACACCCGTCACCGCTGAAGTTGGTAAAAATACCGCGAGTACTCGGATGACCTATGGTAGGTTCCTAGAGTATCTCGATGCCGATCGAGTCAAAGCAGTTGACCTCTATGATGGTGGTAGAACGGCGATCGTCGAAGCGATCGATCCAGATCTTGAAAATCGGATGCAACGTCTGCGGGTCGATTTACCACTGAATTCACCCGAATTGATTGCCAAATTGAGAGACTCGAATATCTCCTTTGACAGTCACCCAATTCGGAATGATGGTGCCGTCTGGGGTTTCCTCGGTAACTTAGTATTCCCAGTTTTATTAATCAGCGGTTTGTTCTTACTATTCCGTCGTTCTAATAATATGCCTGGTGGCCCTGGTCAAGCGATGAACTTTGGTAAATCCAAAGCGAAGTTCCAGATGGATGCCAAAACTGGGGTGATGTTTGATGATGTCGCCGGAATTACTGAAGCGAAAGAAGAATTGCAAGAAGTTGTAACTTTTCTGAAACAGCCCGAACGGTTTACAGCAGTTGGTGCGAAAATTCCTAAAGGTGTCTTATTGGTTGGCCCTCCAGGTACAGGTAAAACCTTGCTAGCAAAAGCAATTGCTGGTGAAGCTGGCGTACCATTCTTTAGTATTTCCGGTTCAGAATTCGTCGAAATGTTTGTTGGTGTGGGTGCGTCTCGCGTCCGTGACTTGTTTAAGAAAGCTAAAGAAAACGCTCCTTGTATCATCTTCATTGATGAAATTGATGCAGTTGGTCGTCAACGTGGTGCTGGTATTGGTGGTGGTAACGATGAACGTGAACAAACCCTGAACCAAATGCTCACCGAGATGGATGGGTTTGAAGGTAATACTGGAATTATTATTATTGCGGCTACTAACCGCCCTGACGTGTTAGACTCTGCTTTATTACGTCCCGGTCGTTTCGATCGCCAAGTACAGGTAGATCCACCTGATATTAAAGGACGAATTGAAATTCTCAATGTCCACGCTCGGAACAAGAAATTAGGTGAAGGTGTTTCACTCGAAGCGATTGCCCGTCGGACTCCTGGCTTTAGTGGTGCTGACTTAGCCAACTTGCTCAACGAAGCAGCCATCATGACCGCACGTCGTCGCAAAGATGCGATTACCAACCTCGAAATCGATGATGCAGTCGATCGAGTCGTAGCCGGGATGGAAGGAACTCCCCTCGTCGATGGTAAGAGCAAGCGTCTGATTGCTTACCATGAAGTTGGACATGCGATCGTCGCAACTCTAATTCCTGCGCACGATCCGCTTCAGAAAGTAACCTTAATCCCTCGCGGACAAGCGGCTGGTTTAACTTGGTTCACGCCTTCTGAAGACCAATCGCTCATCTCCCGCACCCAACTCCGCGCTCGGATTTCCGGTGCTCTAGGTGGACGCGCCGCCGAAGAAGTCGTCTTTGGCGACTCCGAAGTCACAACTGGTGCTGGTGGAGACTTGCAACAAGTTACCTCGATGGCTCGCCAAATGGTAACACGTTTCGGGATGTCCAAACTCGGCCCACTCTCACTCGAAAGTCAATCTGGGGAAGTATTCCTCGGTGGTAACTGGGGTGCGCGTTCTGAGTACTCCGACGAAGTAGCCGCTCAAATCGACCAGGAAGTTCGCATCATTGTTAATCAGTGCCACAAGGAAGCTCTGCAAATCATGCGCGATAATCGTTCAGTGATCGATCGATTGGTCGATATCTTAATCGAAAAAGAAACGATCGATGGTGAAGAATTCCGTCAAATCGTAGCTGAGTACACAGTGGTACCTGAAAAGCCTCAGTTTGCGCCGATGCTGTAGATTCAGTTTTATCAAAAAGCCCTGCTAGCGTTAAACTAGCAGGGCTTTTTGTCGGTCTAAAAAATCCCTTCCGAGGAGGGGATTTACATGCGGGGGATTATCGATCTAGTCGCGAATTTATGTTGTGGCTTTCCAGATTTTCAGATTTCGATCGAGACTAGCGGTAATTAAGAATTGTCCATTGATTTGAAATACGATCGATTTGACAGCATTTTGATGTGCCTGGAAACTATTAATTAATTGCTTACTATCGACATCCCACAGGTTCACGATGCCATCCATCGCACCGGAAGCGATAGTTTTGCCATCAGGACTAATTGCGACTGCTAGAACAGCCTCTTGATGCCCTTGCAAGATATGGCTATCAGGTGTACCTAATTGGCGAACTCGGATAGTTCGATCGCTACTACCACTAATAATTAGTTGACCATCTTGACTAATTGCCAATGCATTAATTGGCTGTTCGTGAACTTCAATGGTTTTGAGTAATTGTTTCTGTTCTAAATCCCAAAACCGGATTGTTTGATCGACACCTGCACTGATTAAGATTTTGCCATTCGGCATAAATTGCATCGCCATTACTGCCGCTTGATGTCCGTCGAGATGCGAGATAATTTTACCTGTATTTGTATTCCACAATCGAATTCGGCGATCGACTCCACTGCTGGCTAATATTTGACCATCTGGACTAAATTTAACGCTATAAACAAATCCTGAATCTATATGCAATTCTTGGAGTGAATTGATTATTGATTCCCGGCGGCGGAGTTGGACTCTGCGATTTTTGTCGCCGCTAGCAATTTGACTACAATTGGGACTAATTGCCACTGTATAGATCGGATTATTATTACAGTAGGTCGCGATCGGTTGTTGGGGCATTGTTAAATTCCAAACTGCCACAGTGCCACCATCATCACCACTAATTAAGTACTGACCGTTGGTAGATATATCGATCGCATTAATTGGTTTACTATGCCATGTAGACAGATAGTCTTCTTGCCAATTAGAGCTAAGTTTAGCTAAGGGAATTGGGGTAGTAACTACGGTTGGGATTGCTATTTCAACCGAGGATATATTAGTTTGCTGATGGCTAATAGTTTGATGCTCATTCAGAGCTGCTGCTCGAATGGGTAAAGTAGTAATGGGTAAGGAAATATTAGGCTGCTGAGGAGTAATATTTTGAGCTGATAACTGAGCACTGACATTTCCTTGCAAAGCATCAATTGCATCTTTTGCAGTCAGATATCGATCGATCGGTTTAGGCTGGATTAATTTATCTATTACTGATCCTAATTGTTGGTTGATTGGCTCAGTGAGATGATCTTTCCAGCTCCATTCCCCTCGATTATCATCAAACAAATTAAATGGTGAGACTCCAGTTAATAAATGAATACAAGTCACACCCAAACTATAGAGATCGCTGGAGGGATAAGCTCTACCCCAGCCTTGCTCTGGTGACATGAATTCTGGCGTACCGATCGTCGTTCCCTGTACTTGAGGATCTGTTGTCGCCACTTTAGCCGCACCGAAATCGACTAAATATAACTGCCGATTATCAGCACGACGAATAATATTTTCTGGCTTAACATCTCGATGAATAAAACCGCGCTGATGGATATAATCTAGCGTCGGTAAAATTATTTCTAATAATGCTTTGATTTGAGCTATTGAAAATACACCATGTTGTTCCAACTCAGCCTTGAGATTTTGACCATCGATAAATTCTTGAACTAAATATTGACGACCATCTGGTGTAATAAAATAGGCAAATAATTTGGGAATATTTGAATAATCTAACTGCTCTAATGCACTTGCTTCTTGAGTAAATAATTCCGCTGCTTTTTGTGCTGCGGTAGTGCCTTCGATCTGTGGGAAAAATTGCTTAATCACACAAAAAGGTTTAGATGGTTTGTCTTCATCAATTGCTTTAAATGTGCGTCCAAATCCACCTTGACCGATCGGTTGAACGGCTAAATATCGATCGCGCAATCTCAATCTACCGCCACAACTTCGACAAAAGTTACTCTGAGGCGGATTTTCTGGGCGCAAGCAACTAGGATTGAGACAGTAACTCATGAAATCTCCATCATCCTGCCACTCTCAGGCAATCGAAATTTAGCAACGATCCATTATTCACCATTCACTGATTTAAGTTAACTTAGTGGCAGCAAATATTTTTTGCCACCAGAGATGCAATGGATAGTAGAGGATTGGCATCCACAAACCACTCAGAATGGCCGCAATCAGCATAACTGGAGATTGATTAGTCCACAGATAACTAATGCTATCAAAACTAGTTTCTAGCGACTGCTCGATCGCCATCTGAATTAGATATTGTACTCCAGTAATCGATTCACTGACGATTGTCAGCATGAAAGTAGCAATACTAACCGAGAAAATCGTATCATCCAGATAGCGGTGTTTGTGTAGCCAAACAGTCAACACGGCGACAATTGTCAGACTGAGCACATGAGTTGGTACCGTCCCAAGTGTGGCTGTTAAGGGAAAGGTCATCGCATCCTGAATCAGTCCCAGCACAATACTAGCAGTAACGGCGTGCCACATTGACCGACCGAGACTCCAGGCAATCGTCCACATCACTAGCCAGCTTGGGCCAATTCCTAAAATTTCCATCCCCGGCAAACGGGTAGGCAATAGTAGCAAACACAAGCTGACTGAACCAATCACGATCGACAGATGCAGTCCAGTCCGGACTAGAGGATGTAAATTAGCAATATTCATTCCAATCTATTTTAGTGATTATCGTAGTTTCACTGGTGATTTTGATGGGGTACCAGATGGCGCAACCTTAGTGGCTGCAGGCATCACCTCGACCGCATGAGGATTGTGAGGATGAACTGTCACCCATTCTAGATTACCCAGTGGTGCCGTAAATTCGACGATTGCTTCTGGAGCCGGAGATTTGTTTAAATTAGTCTCGATTACCCTACCAACTGCCAATCCAGTGGGAAATAACTGACTGACAGCAGAAGTTGAGACTACATCACCTTTTTTGACGCTCGGACGTTTATCAAAAAACTGTAACACGGCTTGATTAGCGCGAGTGCCTTGGAGAATGCCCATATTTCGCGTCCGACTAATCAGGACACCCATCCGATTATTGGGATCGCTCACTAGCAATACCCGACTGGTATGTGGGGAAACACTCACGATTCTACCGACGACACCACCAGTTCCGACGACAATGTGATCGATCGCTATCCCGTCAGCACTACCACGACCAATTACCACCTCTTGCCACCAATTATCAGCACTACGGAGGATAATCGGTGCCAAAATTCCTTTGGTCGGGACGGTGGCACTATAACTAGCTAATTGTTTGAGTTGTTGATTTTGATTCTTCAACTCTTGCAACTCGTTTTGGAGTTGTTCTACTTGAGCAGTTTTGAGATAATCTAGCTGTCTAGATCTAGGCTGAAATGGTTGAGAAAAAGCATTGTATGCCTCAAACACCAACGCATTCTGAGTTTGCAGTAATAGATATGTACCGCCGATGACAGTCCCAAATCCTGCTAATTTCAGGGCATTTTTATCCCACCAGCGGCGCAAAGTAAACATAGTTCGTTGCTTGTGTTTGTTGCTGATTTATTGATAGTTTTTGATCGATAAATTAGGGTGTTGGGAATAATTAAATTTACCCTTCACCCTGACATTTTGACTACAGACTGCGAGAGCGACCACTAAAGACTCGATCCATCTGCTTGAAGTTTTCTAGCACTTTACCAGTACCCAAAACTACACAGGTGAGCGGATCGTTGGCAATATGAGTCACAATCCCCGTCTCATGGCTGATGAGTGTGTCGATACCTCTGAGGAGGGCACCACCACCAGCCAGCATAATGCCGCGATCGATAATATCAGAAGCTAATTCCGGTGGAGTCCGCTCTAGCGTCCGCTTCACGGCTTCAATAATCACCGAGAGCGGTTCTGACATACTTTCACGGATTTCAGGGCCTTTGATCGTCACGGTCCGAGGTAATCCAGACAGGAGATGCAAGCCGCGAACTTCCATCGCAATATCGTTATCCTCAGGAGTTGGATAGGCAGAACCAATTTGGATTTTGATTTCTTCTGCTGTCCGTTCGCCAATGACTAGGTTATGGACTTTCTTCATGTAGTTGACGATCGAATCACTCAATTCGTCTCCAGCAATCCGCACAGATTCACTAATGACCGAGCCTTGTAAGCTCATCACAGCCACTTCTGTCGTTCCCCCGCCGATATCGATGATCATACTTCCAGTCGGCTCAGATACGGGTAAACCCGCACCAATTGCCGCCGCAATTGGCTCGTCGATCAGGAATACTTCACTAGCACCTGCTTGGAGTGCTGCATCCATCACTGCTCGCCGTTCTACAGCAGTTACGCCACTGGGAATCCCGATGACCAACCGAGGTCGAATGACATTACTACCTTCATTAGCACGTTGAATAAAGTGCTTTAACATCACTTCTGCGGTGTCGAAGTCGGCAATTACACCATCGCGGAGGGGTCGGAGTGCAATTACATTACCAGGGGTTCTCCCCAACATTTTCTTTGCTTCGGCACCCACAGCCAGTGGCATGTTAGTCTTTTGGTCCATCGCCACTACTGAAGGTTCTGCCAAAACAATACCTTTGCCAGATACATAGACCAGTGTATTGGCAGTTCCCAAGTCCATACCCATATCTCTGGATAAGGAAAAGCGATTAAAAAAACCCACGCGCTTCTTTGCCCCCAAATGATAAATTAACGATCGATCGAATATTTAGTCAGCTATGGTCAATGAGTAACGCAGATTTTACTTATTGTGCCCTGGTAGCGATCGATTATTGAAATCGCTAAGTTCCAACTTTTTAATCTACATTCTCTTGCTTACAGCCTTACGCGGCCGGATCGACATCACCTTGCAAAGACGATACATCCTGCCACTGCGTGAATCTTATTACCTTTTGCTTCGTTCGTCTAGTCGCGATCGCCCACAGATTAGAGTTTCGATCATTCGTAGCCTAGCAAGCTTAATGATACCAACCATTCAAAGCTTCCGCCTTGAGCAAAATGTCCGATGTTTGTCTGTCGTGACAATTAAATATTTTGCACTAAGTACTTGACTAAGCCTCAAATATCAGCTATGTTGGATAAGCGTAAAAACACGGACGGTTAGCTCAGTTGGTAGAGCTCCTGCCTTACAAGCAGGCTGTCACAGGTTCGAGTCCTGTACCGTCCATGCTCATTTTTTAGAAACAAAGCCTACAGAACAATTCTGTAGGCTTTGTTTGTGGTAGTCAATTGCTGGGCGATCCAGCGCGAGCATCGCGACGGACTGTCGCCAAACCAATTAAATCTTCGATTTTCCGCAGGCTAGGATCACCAGCTAGATAGCCAATTCCACGATGCAAGTGCAGTCGAAATTGCTGGGACAAAGTTTCTGGTGTGATGTCTAATCCATCTTGGTGGCACCGTTGCTTGAGCGCGAGGATCGAAATATCTGCTAACTCGCCACCAAAGACCTTCCACGTCATTTCCAAATTACTATCGGCTGGAATCGGGATGATTGAAGGGGGTGTAGTTTCTGCGAGAGAACGAAAAAATGCCCAACGGCAAAGAATATTCCACTGATCGATTTTAGTCGATCGCTTGAGTTTTACCAGTTGGTCTTTGGCTGTTTGTGATAGTTTAATGCTATTAACGGGCGGTTCCATATAAATTAGTCGAAAGTTGAAAGTTGAAAGTTAAAAGCGTTACCCTGAGATTGCCTACAGCCTAAACCCTAACCCCTAAAGCCTATGTCTACAGTTCAACGCAAAGCCGAGCATATCCGGATCTGTTTAGAGTCAGATGTTCAGTTTCAGACTCAGGGCAGTGGATTTGACAGGTATCAGTTTAGCCACAGTTGTCTGCCAGAATTGGACTACCAGGAAATCGATCTTACTACTAATTTGCTGGGTAAACAGCTTGGTGCGCCAATTTTGATTTCTTCCATGACGGGTGGTACCTCACAGGCAAAAGAGATCAACTACCGATTGGCGGAAGTGGCACAGGAGTATAAATTAGCGATGGGTGTTGGTTCCCAGCGAGTTGCGATCGAAAAACCAGCGGTGGCGGATACTTTTCAAGTTCGCAAAATTGCCCCAGATATATTATTACTCGCAAATCTTGGGGCGGTTCAACTCAATTATCGCTATGGGATTGAAGAATGTTTGCGGGCGGTTGAATTACTAGAAGCAGATGCCCTGATTTTGCATCTGAATCCCCTTCAGGAGTGTATCCAACCCCACGGCGATACCAATTTCAAGGGATTGCTCGATCGCATCGCTACCGTCTGTCAGCAGCTACCTGTGCCCGTGATCATCAAAGAGGTGGGTAATGGGATTTCGGCAAGCATGGCACAACAATTAATCGCGGCGGGAGTAAGTGGAATTGATGTCGCAGGTGCCGGCGGTACTTCGTGGGCAAAAGTAGAGAGCGAACGCGCTCAAACAGCTCTACAGCGTAGGCTAGGCAAAACTTTTGGCGATTGGGGTATTCCAACCAGCACCTGTATCACTACGATTCGGCAGATTGCGCCCACTTTACCGTTGATTGCCTCTGGTGGAATTCGCAATGGCTTGGATATCGCTAAAGCGATCGCTTTAGGTGCGGATGTTGCTGGTTTGGCGTTACCATTTCTTCAGGCGGCGGATATCTCGACGGCAGCAGTGGCGGAATTAGTCCAAATTTTAATGGCAGAAATCCAAACAGTGCTATTTTGCACTGGAAGTATTAATTTAGCTGTTTTCAAACAAGCTCATTGTCTTCATCCGCTACGGTAGTGTAAATTAATTGCCTCTAAAAGGAAAATAATTTAGATCCTCGAAATTCATGACAGGAGCAATTTATGAATTATTCGTACCATGAATTTTAAGGGCGATTAACGACTAAAAATTAAGGTTTCACATTTCCGCAACTAGCCATGTTCGGTAGATTTCCTGGCATAAGGAGTAGAATCAAGAGCGCGATCTGGGAATAATTACTACTATCCTGAATATTTTTAATTTCTTTTTAAAAACGGTAACGATCCTGTTGTAGAATCTTGCCACTCGATTCGCATCCCCACTTCCCCACACTTCCCCCGATACTTTGTATGCGTCAATTTCTCAAACAAGCCTTGGCTAGTACGGTCGGTAGTCTACTTAGCTTAACTTTGTTCTCAGCAATTTCCCTAACTTTATTTACCGCAATTGTTGGTGCGATTATTCATAATGCAACCACGGCTAATGAGACAGTTACAGTTCCTGAAAAATCGATTTTAACGATCGATCTATCTCAATCGATCGTCGATCTCGATCCTGGTAAAACTTTACAACAAGTGATTGCTGGTGAAGCTTCCCATGTCACTGAATTAAAATCTGTCCTCAATGCGATCGATACTGCTGCCAAAGATCAGCGCATTATCGCAATTTATTTAGATGGGGGTGGTGGAAAACAAACTAGTTCGACTGGTTTTGCTACTCTCAAAGAAGTGCGGACTGCATTGGAGCGATTTCGAGCAACTGGCAAAAAAATTATTGCCTACAATATTGATATGGACAAACGAGATTATTATCTATCATCAGTTGCTAATCAAATTTTTATTAATCCCATGGGTTCGATCGATATTAATGGCTTTCGATCGGAAACAATGTTTTTTAAAAATGCTTTTGACAAGTATGGAATTGGAGTTGAAGTTGTTCGGGTAGGGAAGTATAAATCTTTTGGCGAAACTTGGTCTTTGGATAAGTTTAGCCCCGCAGCGCGGCAGGAAACTCAACAGTTATTAAATAACTTATGGGGTGACTTCAAGGCTTCGATCAGCACCAGTCGTCAAATAGCACCTGAATTAATCCAAAAAATTGCTGATGAACGTGGCATATTAACAGCATCACAATCGATTAAAAATAAGTTAATTGATCGAACTGCTTATCCTGATGAAATACTAGCAGAACTCAAAAAAATGAGTGGTGCAGATGAGGAAGATCAAGATTCATTTCGCCGGATTAGTATCGATGACTATGCTGAAGTAGCTAATAAAACACCCAAAAGTTCCAGTCGCAAAGTTGCGGTATTATATGCTCAAGGCAGCATTGTCAACGGTGAAGGTGGTGCTGGACAAATTGGTGGTGATAGCCTTGCCCGTCAACTTCGTGAATTACGGGTGGATAAAGATGTTAAAGCAGTGGTGCTCAGGGTTAATAGTCCGGGTGGTAGTGCCTTAGCTTCTGATATTATTCAACATGAAGTTCGACTTCTACAAAAACAGAAACCTGTGGTCATTTCGATGGGCGATATAGCTGCATCTGGTGGATATTGGATCTCTACTTACTCTAACAAAATTTTTGCTGAATCGAATACAATTACTGGATCGATCGGCGTAATTGGAATTAACTTTAACTATCAAAAATTAGCAAATAATAATGGAATTACTTGGGATGTAGTTAAAACATCAAAGTTAGCTGATAGTAGCACGATCGCTCGTCCTCGGACACCTCAAGAGCTAGCTATTTCTCAACAGATGGTAAATGATATTTATGATGACTTCCTCAATAAAGTATCTGAATCTCGGAAGTTACCCAAACAAAAAGTTGCTGAAATTGCTCAGGGGCGAATTTGGTCTGGTGTTGATGCTAAAAAGATCGGCTTAGTCGATGATATTGGTGGGCTTAATGATGCGATTTCTTATGCTGTTCAAGTTGCTAAACTAGATCGGGACTGGGAACTAGAAGAATATCCAGTAGTCGAAGGCTGGGAAGAAAAACTACTCAAACAATTTGCGGGTGGAAAAGAAATTAAATTACTTCAAAGTCAAGATTCGCTCACTACCGAATTACTCAAAGTCAAATCTGAACTGGGAATTTTGAAAAACTTCAACGATCCTCATGGTATATATGTTCGTTTACCATTTAACTTCAAATTAGATTAGTTCTCTGATGTCCTCAACCATTGCTGTTATATCCCCGACTTCTTAAAGAAGTCGGGGATATATGCTAACCCAGGTAATTAATCTAAGTTAGAATATATCGATATTCATAAAATAGAGTGTAATGATGAAAGTTGGAGAATCTGCTCCTGAATTTACTGCTTCAGATCGAGAGAGAAAAAATATTAGTCTTCAAGATTTTAATCATCAGTGGCTAGTGCTGTATTTTTATCCAAAAGATAATACTCCAGGTTGCACGACTGAAGCGATCGAATTTACAGACAAGTTATCTCAATTTCAGGCACTCAATGCTCAAATCATCGGTATTAGTCCTGATTCGATCATTGCGCATGGTAAGTTTATTGACAAATATAATTTACAGATTAGCTTACTTAGCGACCCCGAACATCAAATTGCCGAAAGTTATGGTGTTTGGCAATTAAAGAAATTTATGGGCAAGGAATATATGGGGATTGTTCGATCGACCTTTCTCATCAATCCGGCTGGCAAAATTGCCCGAATTTGGTCAAATGTTCGGGTCAAGAATCACGTCGATACTGTATTGAATCAGTTGAAAATTGAAAGCGAATTTTAATGAATACAGATCGACACTTACCTATTTACCTCGATCATCATGCCACTACTCCGGTAGATCCTCGCGTTTTGGCGGCAATGTTGCCATATTTTACCGAACATTTTGGCAATCCTACTAGTACAACTCATCAATATGGTTGGGCTGCGGAAGCGGCAGTTGCGGGAGCAAGAGAAACTCTAGCCGCAGCGATTGGAGCAAGTGCTGAAGAAATTGTGTTTACTAGTGGTGCAACAGAAGCAAATAATCTTGCCCTCAAAGGTATCGCCGAAGCATACTTTTCTAAAGGTCAACATATTATTACACTGAAAACTGAGCACAATGCTGTATTAGATCCTTGTCAGTATTTAGAATTATTAGGCTTTACAGTTACTTATCTGCCTGTTGATGCGGATGGATTACTCGATCTATCCCAACTGAAAAATGCCATCCGTTCTGATACGATTTTAGTCTCAATTATGGCAGCCAATAACGAGATTGGTGTACTCCAACCACTCGCAGCAATTGGTGAATTGTGTCGAGAAAGAGCAGTTTTATTTCATACTGATGCCGCTCAAGCGATCGGTAAAATTCCCTTAGATGTTAACTTATTAAATATTGACCTCATGTCGATGACAGCCCATAAAGTATATGGGCCAAAAGGCATCGGCGCACTATACGTTCGTCGTCGCAATCCTCGGGTGAAATTATCACCCCAATTACATGGTGGCGGACACGAGCGGGGAATGAGATCGGGGACATTATATCCGCCGCAAATCGTTGGTTTTGCCAAAGCTGTAGAAATCGCCCTGGCAGATCTCGAGATGGAAACAGCCAGGTTAACTGGATTGCGCGACAGACTATGGTCGCAACTGAGTCAACTCGACGGCATCTACCTCAATGGACATCCCACCCAAAGACTGGCCGGAAATCTCAATATCAGTGTCGCTGGAGTAGATGGAAATGCCCTCCTGCTAGGTTTACGCCCCACTGTTGCCCTCTCCTCAGGAGCAGCTTGTAGTTCGGCCAAAATTGCGCCTTCCCACGTCTTACAGGCACTAGGAAGATCCGAATCTCTCGCCTATGCTGCACTTAGGTTTGGAATTGGGCACAATAATACAGTAGGGTCAATTGATCTAGTTGCAACAGCCGCAATCTCAACGATTCAAAGTCTCCGCAAGTTAGCTTTGAGATCGTGACGGTTTACAGGTATAATCGAAAGTAAGCAGTGGCGATCGCCACAAAGAAGAGCAATTCAAACCGATCTTCCTCACACTCTGGTAATCCAAACTGGAAGCGATCGTCTACTTGACAAAATTTTCGTGGATTATGGACATACCACCATCCTTGTACCTAACTTACTAAGTGCAGTGGATCTAGTGAGGATTGGAACATCATTCCAGTCCACCCTATTATAGAAAGCTACCGACACAACTCTTTTTGGAGTTGACATCACTCGCAGGGCTATCATCTAGTTGAAGATCTCAGCCCAATTTCTCCGAATCAACGCGGAGATGATATTTGGGTTGATGCTCCAAACAGAGATGCTGTGACAAAGACCATCAAGTAGCTTGGGTCTGAGATTGGAAGGAAATGAGTCGATCGTTATCAAAAAAATTCAAGCAGTCAATCCACATTTTGGTTACAACTACCTGGCTTCATTTGAACGATACACCATTTCTGAGCAGATGTTGTGAGAGTGGATGCTGCACAAATGTGTAAAATTCATTCTGTAAAACTTGTGTCTACGATCTCAACTAACTCGCTATCGAAGCCGATCTGAGCGACAATCGGCAGCCATACATCTAAATTCTTTGTGTGAGTGCATCATCTAGCACCCGACGACGCAGGCAGATGTCAACCATTTAGCTACTGATTAGATACTCCTACCGATCGGCAATGTCCTCAGCACGAGTGAATATTTCGGCTCGGCAAGCAATCTTTAATCCAAGGACAAAGCCGTTAGCTACTTGCACACACTATATTACATTATACCAGTAACGCTCGGCACCTATCGATTCTCAGTGACCGGACGTGCTGCTAATTTTCGAGGAAATTGAATGCCAAAGCAAATAATTATTGCGGAGCAACACCGCATTGGTGCCGTATTTGGAGAAGACCAAATTCAGGAATTGGTAGTAGCGACTGGACAACATCAGGTCAGTGATATCTATCTTGGCATCGTTGAAAATGTGTTGCCAGGGATCGACGCGGCGTTTATCAACATCGGCGATCCATCTCGCAATGGATTTATCCACGTTACTGATTTAGGCCCACTCCGACTCAGACGCAGTTCCGGCTCGATTACTGAATTACTTGCACCACAGCAAAAAGTGTTGGTGCAGATCATGAAAGAACCCACAGGAAACAAAGGTCCTCGGTTGACTGGAAATGTCAGCTTACCTGGTCGCTATGTGGTCTTGATTCCATTTGGGAAAGGGGTAAATTTATCCCGACGGATTCGTTCTGAAGGTGAGCGCAATCGATTAAGAGCTTTAGCCGTCCTCGCTAAACCCGCAGGGATGGGACTCTTGGTTCGGACCGAAGCTGAAGATACCACAGAAGAGGCGATTTTAGAGGATCTAGAACAGCTTCAAAAACAGTGGGAGATTGTCCAACAAGATGCCAACTCCACTCGTGCGCCAGCGTTGCTCAATCGCGATGATGATTTCATCCAAAGAGTACTCCGCGATATGTATTCGAGCGATGTCAACCGCATTGTCGTAGACTCTCAGCAAGGACTCAAACGGGTCAAACAGACTCTATTGGGCTGGAATGATGGTCAGTTGCCTCAAGGTGTGGTGGTAGATCAGCATCGAGAACGCCAACCAATTCTCGAATATTTCCGCGTCAATGCGGCAATTAGAGAATCATTGAAACCTAGAGTTGACCTACCCTCTGGTGGTTATATTATCATCGAACCAACTGAAGCATTGACGGTAGTTGATGTCAACTCTGGTTCTTTTACTCGATCGACCACTTCCCGCGAAACAGTACTCTGGACCAACTGTGAAGCAGCTACGGAGATTGCCCGTCAGCTAAGGTTGCGCAACATCGCTGGGGTGATCATTATCGACTTTATCGATATGGATTATCGCAAAGATCAGCTTCAAGTCTTGGAACACTTTAACAAGCAACTACGAGTCGATAAAGCCAGACCGCAAATCGCCCAATTATCCGAATTAGGATTAGTTGAACTCACTCGCAAACGCCAAGGTCAAAATATCTACGAGCTATTTGGTGAAACCTGTAGTACTTGTGGCGGTTTAGGACATTTAGCTCATGTTCCTGGCGAGACTGTGTATGGTGCCGACGGTGAAGCTGTACCGATTTCCCTCGTTTCCACTGCGCCTCAACGCGAACATCGTAGCCGCAACAGCACAGACAATACATCACTTTCAGGCAGAGGATTGACTAGAGGGCCGCGCCGGAATGAGCGCACCCTGCCAGATCCACGTCAAGCAGCACCAGTCGCAGAAACATGGGATACCTTCGAGCCAGAAGGGGTAGAAGGTGAAGATGACTTCAATCTAGTCAATCATCCTAGCTATCAACAGCAGAATGGGGCGGGGAAAAAACGCCGCCGCCGAGTGGGACGAACCGAACGGGATGAAGAAGTACGGAGTGTTCCTCGACCAACACCTAGCAGTGATACTCGCAATCCAATCCCGAATGGGGGTGGAGTCAGTCGTGGCATCGTTACTAATCGTGGTGCTGCGCCCACAACTGATGATAGTGCGCGGGCTACTCTCGTCAGTCGTAACTTTGCACCACCAGAGATCGAAGCATTTGTGGCCGAGACTCCCCCCTCGAACTTAGTAGATCCAGCAGACTTAGCTGACGAGCGAGAACGCCCAGGGAAACCTCAGCGGATCAAACCAACTCGTCCAACGATCGAACCACCAGAAGTAGTGGCGATCGAAATGTCTGAATTGGAGAAGGAAACATATGCTTGGATGGGCATTTCGCCACTAGTGAAATTGGGACGGGAGTTAGTTAATCCGAAAACAGCGATCGTTAATATCGTACCTTTAGGCACTTTACCCCCCGAAATGATCGCGATTGTCGATCCAGTCTCGATCGTGCTTGAATCTGAAGATGTTCTCGATTTAGAGTCAACCGAGGAGCCACCAACTGCAACTATTCCTATTGATGATTTTGTGATTCAAATCGCTGCTGAAGTATTGACTCCAGCAGCTGCTGAAGTTACTGAACAGCTTGATGAAACAACGATCGACACTAGTCCAGCATCTGTCAATGTTGAGACAATTGATCTGACGACAACAATTGTTGATGATGCATCAGAAGAGCTACCTGAAAATCGGCGTCGCAAACGGCGATCTTCGGCGACAGTTGATTGAAATAGTTGATTACAGGTGATTTGGGGTGGAGGTTTTTACTCTACCTCAGCTCTCACGCAACCCACAATTCCGCTCCCTCTGCCAACAGTGCAACGTCCCCAGCGCCTCCTTTGAGAGGAGCAAGAGGAGTTGGACAAGACAACTCATTTCCAAAGGGGCTTTAGACCCAATATTTTTGGTAAAATATTGATCGGACTACTCCACTCGACAGCCGATCCTCACCCATGCCTGATTCCAGTACTACTTCACCGTCGCTACCTTCAGATGTCATTGATTTGCAGGACAAATTCACAACTAGCACTACTAAAAATCAGTTGCAGATGCTCCCGCAGATCATTGCGACTGGACTCCCAGGCATTGAAGTTTTAATTGAATGGCTCCAGCAGCAACGGGGAGCTAAACCAACGACTGTAACCGGATCGGTTTATCAAGCCTTGTATCAGAGCGAGTTTTCCGCAGCTAGAAATTATCTCGATCGAGAATTACCGACTGGCATGGTTTCGCTGCAATCGAGTAAGGGGATTGACTACACAACTTTACAAAAATTATTAGCTCAGCAAAAATTTGAAGCCGCAGATAAACTTACTACCGAAAAGCTATGCGAATTAGCTGGTCCAGATGCGCTGAAACGGAAGTGGATCTATTTTACCGAAGTCGAACAATTGCCTACAATCGATCTGCACACGATCGATGCCTTGTGGTCATTTCATTCTGAAGGTAAATTTGGATTCTCAATTCAGCGAAATCTATGGGTGGGGATGGGAAAAAACTGGGACAAACTATGGGTGAAACTGGGCTGGAAAAACGGTAATAACTGGACGAGATATCCAGGATCGTTTACCTGGAATTTGACTGCTCCTAAAGGTCATTTACCCTTATCCAATCAATTGCGCGGCGTGCGAGTGATGTCCTCGTTACTGTCTCATCCTGCTTGGGAAGAAGAAAGTTGAAAGTTGCGGCTCGCGCCCTGGCGGTTTCCTCCAGATTGAGCGAGAAAAGACAGAAAGTTAAAAGTTGAAAGTTACTAATCTCCCAACTCCCATCTCCCAACTCCCACCTCCTTAATGCTAAAACCCTCACACCGCCTAGCTGTATTGTTACATGAAGGAATTACTGGAGTTCAGGGCAAGACAGGATTGACACTGCTGCGGTATAGTCCGACTCAGGTGGTGTGTGCGATCGATCGATCGGTAGCGGGTCAGTCTTTGGTAGAGTTAACAGGGATTAACCGAGATGTACCGATCGTTGATGAGATCGAGTCAGCATTAAATTATCAGCCAGATGTCTTGGTAATCGGGATTGCGCCATCGGGGGGGATTATTCCTGAGAGTTGGTTAGATGAATTACAAACGGCGGTGGCGGCTGGTTTATCGATCGTCAATGGCTTACATACACCTCTAGCTAATCATCCACAGCTAGCGCATTTATTAAAACCAGGACAATGGATTTGGGACGTGCGCCAAGAGCCGCAGGGATTGAAAATCGGTACTGGCGCGGCGAAGTCTTTAGCCTGTAAGCGAGTATTGATGGTGGGTACCGATATGGCGATCGGCAAAATGTCTGCGGCTCTAGAGCTGCAACGTACCTGCGAACGTCGAGGGGTAAAGTCAAAGTTTATCGCCACTGGACAAGCAGGGATGATGATTAGCGGCGAGGGTGTGGCTTTAGATGCCGTGAGAGTAGATTATGCGGCGGGTGCGGTAGAACAAGCGGTGATGCCTCATGGTAACGATTATGAGCTGCTATTGGTTGAGGGACAGGGTTCCCTATTGCATCCAGGTTCGACGGCGACTTTACCATTGATTCGGGGTTCTCAACCAACTCACTTGATTTTGCTCCACAAAATCGGTCAAGAAACTGTTCGCAATTGTCCCGATGTCAAAATCCCCACTTTAGCTGAAGTGGTGCGGTTGTATGAGGCAATAGCTAGCTGTGCAGGTGCATTTGAAACTGTGCCTGTCGTCGCGATCGCCCTGAATGGTGGTAATTTACCTGATGATGTGGTGAAAGCTGAGATCGATCGAGTCACAGCAGCAACTGGTTTGCCTTGTACTGATGCGGTCCGGTTTGGTGCTGATATATTGTTAGATGCAATTCTTGCTAATTAATCGATCTTGGGGACAGATACCCCAATACTTCTCGGTTAAGCTCTAAGCAGTGCTAGCAATAGAGAAACTAAGGTGTGGGTGCTGAGTTCCCGTACCAGGATGAAAAGGTTTTTTCGCTGGAAATTTT
>JANYIT010000275.1 GCA_025358725.1 Chamaesiphon sp. GL140_3_metabinner_129_sub | reverse complement strand
GAGATTCATCACTTTGAGATAAAACTCAATTAGGCGAGAATTACGATCGACTGCGATTGTTGACTAAAGATTTGACGGAGATCTATCATCAAGGACAATCTAGCTATTCTCAATTCTATCTAGTAGTGATTCACCCTAAAGGATTTTCTACTCAAAGTGATGAATCTCGACGAGAGTATCTAAAAGCATCTGCACCAGATAATTTGTTCGATCTGGTGATGAATTATTGGAAAGTCAATCTTCACCAATTTGTGCCGAAACCGGAGTTAGTCCAGAATGCTGAGTACACAAAACATGCTCAGTGGATGGTTGCATTGAAGGAACTATCACCACAAGACTATGAAACTCTCTTGGCTCAGTGGAAAGTGGTACATAAACGCCGAATTAATCTGTGGAAAGCTATGAAACAGATGGGGGTCAGCTAAGATGAATGTCCGAGTAACTATCGAGGTTTCAACGCCCCCAACTGCCATAGCTATAGCAACAGATGAGTGAATATCAAGATGAGTGAATATCAATATTACGAATTTCAAACGATCGACCGTCCCTTGACACCAAAAGAACAGGCAGAAATTAAAGAGCTATCTAGTCGGGTAAAACTGACACCGACTCAAGCAATATTCCTCTATAACTATGGGGATTTTCGCAACAAGCCAGAAGACGTATTGACTAAATACTTCGACATGATGTTTTATATCGCTAACTGGGGGACTTGGCGATTGATATTTCGGTTCCCAAAAGCGATCGTCGATCCGAAATTATTTCAAACTTACACTTTACGCAATGCCATAACAATTACCCAAACTTCCAAATATATTGTCCTAGATCTTGAAATTAATCAGGAGGAGGGAGGAGCATCAGGCTGGATCGACGGCGAGGGCTGGTTGTCCAAATTGTTGATTTGAGATTTACGAACAAATACTCTCTGGAAATATCAAGTTTATTGTAGGCAAAAAATTTAATGCAAGATCGAGTAATTGACTATTTAGAAGAACACATTCCCGAACTAGCCGAGTCTGCGGTAACTCAAGCTTATTGGCAGTCTCTAGCGGCTGGAAATAGCGTCCTAGAGAGTGAAAATGGGATTATCTACGAACGTTTCTCTGATGGTTCTAGTAAAGTGGTGAAAACGATAGAGCCACCTACGAGTGTGGCAATCGGGGCGAGACGGAAATTATTATGAACGATCGAATGTTCGTCTAAAATTATGCGAAATCTGCTGATTGTTGAATCTGCTGGCAAAATTAAAAAGCTCAAAAGCATTCTCGGTTCGGATTGGGATGTGAAGGCTTCAATCGGGCATATTCGTCAACTCGCCAACGATGGGGACGGTTCATTAGGGTTTGAATTAGGTTCAGACACAATCGATTGTCGCTACATTCCCCGCGACGACAGAGCCAAACAAACAATAGCAGGATTAATCGCCGCAGCCAAACAAGCAGATCGAGTATTTATCGCCTCAGATCCAGATCGCGAAGGCGAAGTCATCGGTTGGCATATCGCTCAAGTCTTGAAGATCAAACAGCCCCAGCGAGTAGTCTATCAAGAGATTACCGAATCCGCAGTCAAAAAAGCGATTGCTAGTCCTCGCTCCCTCGATATGGCTCTAGTCGCAGCAGGTAGATGTCGCGATTGCCTGGACAAATTGGTGGGCTATAAAGGATCGCCGCTAATCTGGCGACTCAACAACGGAGCCAAAAGCGTCGGTAGAGTCCAGTCTGCAACCCTTCATCTAGTCTGTCAACGAGAGCGGGAAATTCAAGCCTTCATACCTCAAGATTATTGGTCGGTATTTGTAGACTATGCCGAAGGTTTCAGAGCTTTCTATAATGGCACTGCTCAAGCTGTCTTGCCAGCCCCAGATGAAGAAACTAGCGGTAATGTTCTAGATCTGTGGAGAGGGGGTTAAATGGCACACCCAAATTCAAACCGATTGATAAACGAACCAATCACAATATCGTGCATCACAACAGATTTAGAAAAGCAGATGGTTTTACGAGCCAGTCGCTTAATTCTAGTCCGAAGTGTGAGATGTTTTCGCTCG
>JANYIT010000264.1 GCA_025358725.1 Chamaesiphon sp. GL140_3_metabinner_129_sub | reverse complement strand
TTGTCTGTACATGTTTAGCCCTCTTTGTGACAGGGTTTTAACCGATTTTAGCTGATTCCCTTGGATCTGAGCAGCATATTTCATCGCTGTAACTGTTGCTCACTCTATATTTTAGCTTTTATTCAGCAAGCCCTATTTAGTGATAGACAGAATCTCAAAATTCTGTCTATCAGTTATCTCAAGATTTAGGCAGCAATTGGATAATCTTGACTAGAAATTAATCGATCGACCTGCGTGAGATCGTAAGGAAAAGGTGCTTTGAGTGGACGATAATCAGCTGGGCGCGATTGACCGTGACGAATTACCGCATTAATGATCGTACAGGGTTCATCCCCGATATTAATTGCGGAGTGGGGAACCAGTTGAGGAATGGTTACGACTTTGGGTTCAGCATCGCTCAGGGGAATATATTGATACTTGCCATTGTGTAAGATTACTAAGATGAAACTACCCCGCACCACCATCAATTGATCTGTTTGATATTTATGCACAAACATATCATCGATCGTGTGAGCAGGAATTTGCACCAACATTGTTTCATGACTAGCTTGCGGAGTATAAAACTGAATCATCCCTGCTTTGACTGAGGAGAGGGTGTGAACTTCTACGCCTTTGGACAATGACATGCTGAGTATCTCCAAGAATTTGGGATAGTTAGTCGAAAATAGATAGAACACCGAGCGGCGATGATTTGTAGACTCAGTAAATCAATAGAGTTACTAAAATCTAACTGAGATATCTTCTATGATAATCACTAAAAATCTTAGAGTTTGTAACTAAACAAACAAATTGTATATTTTCATGACAAATAGCGTACTAATTGCTACTTTTACCCTTTAGCAATAGGTGTTGCTGAATTCAGAGCTGATTTATTTTTACCCCCGAGCGCATTTACGCATCAACTACTACCCGATCTTGAGGATAAGCAACGCAACAGAGAATATAACCAGCCGCTACTTCACTTGGTGCTAGGGCTTCGGGATCGGACATTTTCACTGTTCCCGATCGAGTTAATTTTTTACAAGCACCACAACTACCCATTCGACAACCGCTCCGAATTTTCACACCTGCCTGTTCTGCTAGCTCCAAAACGCTCTCTTCCCCATCACCAAAGACTTCCCGTCCTGACGCTTCAAATACGACTTGGATTGACCCTGAGGGCGCAGGTGCGACGCTTTCCAGGGGTGCCGCACTAGCGACATCTGGGGATGATGGGGGATAAACGGGCGCATTCGATTGAATCTTACCTAAAAATGCAGCAATCCCAAATTTTGGTGAATTAGCAATGGGCGTTTCAATGACTGGAACAGGCTGTTGTGAAGTTTTTTTCTTCGGACCACCAAAACTTTCTTGATGGTAATTATTCATTGGAAATTGGAGATCGATGAGCATTTGTTTTGTACTTTCCATGAATCCTTGGGAGCCACAAACAAACACGACTCGATCCCTAAAATCAGGACAAATTACTGCTAACATTGCTGGGGTCAATCGCCCTTTTAAGCCCATTGCACCTGATTTACCCGTGATACTAATTGCCAGATGAAAATTATTTTGGCGAGCAGCTAATAATTCTAATTCATCCTGAAAAATTACCTCGTCGCTATTGCGGGCACTATGAAAAAACACCACATCACAATTGGCTCCCGTATCATAAATCCAGCGCGACATTCCCATCATCGGTGTAATACCACTACCAGCAGAAATAAATAATAATTTCGGTGCAGGATGAGCAAAACAGCTAAACTTCCCCATTGGACCACTTAATTTAATCTGGCTACCGACCTGAAGATGGTCGTGCAACCAGTTAGAAACCAATCCACGCGGTAGATCGGGCGAAGATGAGGGTACTCGCTTGACGGTAATTTCTAGGGAGTGGGGACGTGAAGGTGTGGAAGAAATAGAATAGGAACGGGAAACTTGTGTGCCATTAATGTCTAAATCTAGCGTTACAAATTGACCTGGTTGGTAGCTAAATAAAACAGGTGGTTCGGCGGCAAATCTAAAAGTTTTAGCATCGGCTGTCTCCTCAATTATTTGCATACATTTAACCGTTAATTCTCCCTGTTCCCAACGGTTAAATTTAGTCGGGTCAATATAGGCCACAGGCATGTATTGCTGAGGAGTTAATGCTTGCTGTTCTAAGAAAGTAAATTGGGTGGGCAGATCGTGACGATCGATAGCTGGCTGAGACTTGCCTGCGATTTCTTCTACTAGTAAGATAAAATCACTAATTTGAATCTTGCTGCCTAGCCTAATGCACTCATTTTGATGAGCATTAAGTTTGACATCATTGAAATAGGAACCACTCAAACTGCCCAAGTCGGTAAAATAATAATCTTGACCATCATGGTAAATTTTGGCATGTCGCCGACTGACATCCGATTTAGGCAGCACAAGATCGCAATTACTTTCTCGACCGATCGAATATTCTTCGGTAGCTAAAGCAAGTTGAGGTTGATCTGGACTAAGAATTTTTGGGAATAGATTGACTTGGTGCAATGTTATTGCTCCAGTCTCCAGATCTTTGATTTGCAGTTTCAGAATGATGGGATCATCGAGATTTGATTGAGCTAAATTAGGGGGTTGAGCTTGCAATTTAATTGTCATATTGATATCAAGCTTAAGGTGCCATTTGATAATTAAATGAGAAAAAAGGATGTTACTATTTCAGTATTAGTCAATCTTTAACTTCAATTTCGATTGCTGATTAATTCAAACTTGATTGATTGTTGATTTGTCTATTATTCGCCATTTGAAGCATGGCTTGCAATTGCTTGCTTAGCATCCTCAACAGATTTTTTACGAGTAAAGGATCGCGATCGAGAATTGCCTCAAAGTCTCTTGCTGAGATCTCGATCGTCTGCATAGAATCTGTCTCACCATCGACATCTGCGATCATCGTAAATTCATGATTACTTTGGGTTAATACTTGCAAACCACCGATAAATTGTCCTGGCAATACTGTTTCCACTCGATCGAATAGATCGATCGACTGATGAGTTGACGATCTCAGATCATCACTATCTTCTGCGGGCAAGATGTTTTCCACCTCATCGAACGGCTCTAATGACCTACTTTCGATGACAGCCGAACTGTAAGCAAATCCGCTCACTACGACCATAATTTCTCGCACTGGTTGTCCCTGTTGGCAGATTGTTGTCCCTGGTGGATAACTTTTAACTAATCCAGATGCAGCTAATTCTAATAATAGTTCTAGTCTCATCCCTATGAAAAAATTACACTGTGATAGCCAAATTAATTTTTGGAAGGTATCGAGTTTGTATTCTTTGCTATTACTTACAACTGGAGTCATTTGCCACTGCAATGTTAACATCGTTCTGGCTTTCCAAGTGTTGAAATACAATACGTCATTTTGCTGGATTATTACTGACTGGTTATGAACTATTTTTGAACCGATACGCACCCCATTAGCACTACCTAAATCCTGTAGTTCCATTCCCCGTTCGGTGAGCCGAATGACTGCATGGTAACGGGATACCTTGGGATCTAGTAATACGAGATCGTTATCATCTGCCCGTCCAATTCTAAGTTGAGATGTTTGTAATCTTGCCTGCTGTTGTGTTCCGTTAACTTCAATTTCGGCTAGCCATGTCAGTACTAATCCTGACTGAATTGGGTTTCCTTGCACCCGCTGGATCACTTCTTGGACTAATTTAGCTGGATGCGGCTGGATTGATTTTTGCACCAGACATTTGGCTGATTCTGGTTGTAATTGATACAAGGCATCCAAGCTAGCTGATTGAGTCAGCGGTTCCACATCTTGCCATAATTCTTGTAGAACAGCGATCGTTTCCATTTCCAGTAAAGGTTGCGGCATTCGGGTTGGGGCAATCTTAGGAGTAAGTCCATCCGTAATTTGGGGGCTGAGACGAAGGTTCCAGTTATTAATTATAGCGAGATTTTCCCATACTTGTTCCAGTCCATATCCATATAAATTTGCAGCAGCGGTAACTGCTGATTGACTCTCATCACCATCACCTAAAATTTCTAAAATTCCTAATAATTGTCCGAACACTAAATGTTGTTTCTCTTGAACGATCGACTTTAATAATTGAATGCTAGGGATTGAATTTGCCTTTTCAGTTAAGGCTCTATCTCGCCAATCTAACGTTTGAAGTTGGCCAATTAATGCCTGCAATCCACGCACTAACAAACTACTTTCTTGTCCCATGCCTACTAGGACTTGAGCTTCTTCCTCTGGAGTAATTTGGTACTCTTGTTTGAGTGCAGAAATCTGGCGATGTTTAAGTTGCATCGCTGCTTCTAGTGGGGTACCACTTTCCACTAATTCAATCAGCAATATTTCTAAAAATTGTCGATAGGCAGATACCCGCATCTGATTTTCGACAGTGACTAATCTGGTCGGATTAAATAAACCTGGATCATCAATGCCCAGTTCCATTAAAATCAGATGATGCTCATGGTCAGTAATTTCTAATTTTTGGCGTAATTGTTTGAATACAGCTAGACTTGCCGCCGAACTAACCTGCCCTAAACTTAAAGCTTCCTGGACTAGCCCTTGATAAATACCAATCCGACGATCGTGATTTAATCCAGGTAATGTTTTTGCCAATACATATACCTCATCGGCATCTAATTCTTCGATCGATCGACCTTCAAGTGCGCTAGAAAAATCGATGCCCAATTTATTTAATTGACGGCGCAAACCACTGGCTAAACTTTCTCGGGTGTACTGCTCCGAGCTACGTCCCCAACTTTGATATGCCCACAGGGTAATCGCAATGATTGCCAGCCAACTTACTACTTGTTGGCCAGATATTGGCAACCAACCTAATGTCGGTTTGACTCCTAAAAAGAATAGAAAGTTGAAAGCTAAAAAAGTAGCAATTACAAATCCGCGATGTTGAATTAGATTTGCGGATATTTTGGATGATCTACTCCGCGCATATGCCTGATAGAATTTTTCAGATTTTAAACTGATCGTATAACTAATCGCTGTAAATCCACCTAAAGTTAGGGGCACAGCTAATATTTTAGGGATCGATATTGCTCGATCGAACATATAAAAACCCGGTCTAAATAAACTGGCAATCTGGTTGGTTTCATTCCAAACTGGACCGCTCAAATAGTTCCAATTGCCTGTATATAGAGGGAAATACAAGAAAAAACCTAAAACCAAACCCACATAACCATAGAACAGAAATTTTTGACCTGGCTGGTTGAGATTTTCCCAATAAGTACGCTCAGCATCGATATCCAAACAAGGCGATTGACAACTCACACAAGCACTCCGCTCAGTGCCTGTGGCATCGATCGTCCGACACATCGACTGGGTAATCGGTTGCTGAATTTGATGGGCTTGGCTGCCTGCTAAGCCCCTAGTTCCGGTATAAATTGTTTGCACTGGCCCCATCGGGCAGATATAGTGACACCAAGTTTTACCAGCGTAGAGATAACCCACCGCAATCGCGGCGACAATAGTTGCCAATAGATAAATACCTAGCCCAACTCGATCGCTATTGGCAAACAACAGTCGAATATTTAAGCCCACAAATAACAGTCCAAATTGACAGTAAATCGAATTGCGTCCCAACCAAGAATCAGGGGAAATACTCACCAATTCAGATCGCACTGACTGAGTATCCTGATCGATTACTCGTCGCCGCCGTTGCATCCCCAAGGCTCTAGGAATCTGGGATAGAAACGATAATGGACAAATCCGCCGCCAGGTTTCATGACCTAACACAACTAGAATGAGAATCGCACCAGGAACCACCATTCCCCAAAAAATTCTGGCACCGAGGGGGTATGGATGCATCTGCAAGCATTGATGCTGGAAGGAAAAACAGGCAGCCTGAGCATTGAGATGAAAGGGACTATCGGTATTCGAGGGAAGAGTTAAATATGCAGTAAAAGGATCGTAAAACATTGACGCGATTAACACCAACCAGCTAACAGCTAGCACCATTCTGACAGAGTGCATCACTTGCTCAGAAACTTTACTTAACACTAATTATCCTCACTATTCTTTCTCCAGATACTCATTTCTGTTAAATTTAATATACCCCAAACTTGAGGCTATCTATCATTTAAAATTCATGAGAAATACTCTCAATTATTTGAGAATAACTAGTGAGAATAATTATCTTTAAAGTATCATAATATTTATTTTTATTGTCAAACTGGAGCCAGAGTATGATTGACAAACATCAATTAGTGTCCACCGACACCTAAATAGGTTTCAATTACTTTAGGATCTTTGAGTAAGTCAGTAGCGATACCTTCATGCTTGACAATGCCAGTATCTAAAACATAAGCTCGATCGGACATTGCTAGAGCTTTTTTAGCATTTTGCTCGACGAGGACAATTGCCGTACCATTTTGATTGATGGCGCGAATCTGCTTGAGTACATCGGTGACTAACGCGGGTGAAAGTGCGGCTGATGGCTCATCAAGCACCAGTAGTTCGGGATCGAGCATCAGAGCTTTACCCATCGCCAGCATTTGGCGTTCCCCACCGGATAACGTCCCCGCACGTTGTTTGCGACGCTCGGCGAGTCGGGGAAACATCGTAAATATTTTCTGTTTGAGCTGCTTGAGATCGTTAGAGCGGATAAAACCACCCATATCTAAATTTTCCTCGATCGTTAGCGACTTAAATACATTCGAGATTTGGGGCACATAACACATCCCCTTCTGAACGATGCGATCTGATTTTAACCCGCCAATCTGTTCGCCTTTAAACGTAATCGTCCCAGTATGCGGTGTCAATAAACCAAAAATCGTTTTCGCCAGAGTTGATTTCCCTGCACCATTTCCGCCAATTACTGCGACTAATTCGCCTGGTTGAACGACAAAATCAATACCATTGAGAATATCTGATCCAGGAATATAGCCAGCGCGGACATCCTTAACTACTAGCAGAGGGGCAGTTGTGAGCATTGGTGGGGTAGATCGATCGATAGTTATGACTCAATTTTAGTTGAAAGAGTCGATCGCTAGTTAACGGGTGTTATGTGAGATAAAATTATTTCAGACATTCCTAGTCCTGTTCATATCGAAGAAAGACCGATTATGTGATCTAGCTTGGAGTTGAGATTATGAAGTTACTTGATATTGTCGCACTTTTGCAGGATCTACCAGAATTAGGTTTGATTCGCGGTCAAGTTGGTACTATTGTCGAGATATATGAACCAGATGTGTTTGAAGTTGAATTTATCGATTCAAATGGGCGTACTTATGCACTGGAAACTTTATCTGCTTTTGTGCTAATGATCCTATATCATCAACCACGAGAATTAGCGATCGCTTGAACATCTTCATCAACGATCGGACTGACAATATCGCTTAAAGTTTTGCCCTTACCAATGCGATCGATCGAGATTGAATCCAATTCAATTTTACCACTATCCTATTTATGCGACAATATATAATACACGATTTGCGCCAGGTAGATCGTCGTAGATTGGTGATTCGATCGAGCTATGATAAGGCTGCTAAGATAAATCAAATATTTTTCTGCAAAAACTATAAGTCAAGCAGCTATGGGAAAATTAAAGCCAGAAACAGCTCAAACTATTTGGGATCTACAAAAGCAACTTCTAGAAATTATCGATATAGCTAAAACATTAGAACTATCTCTATTTGAATCTTTTGGCGAAACCGATCGTAGTGTAATTTACTTGGATGAGCTTCAAAGTATTGCAGAACAGGCGACAGACAGATTTTCTCGGTTTTCGACATTCCAAAGCAGGATCGCTAATGCCCAACCTCCTGTGCCATCTGATATCATAGAGTTAGTAAATAGAACAATTGAAAATACTCAACAAAAAATTCCAGCTCTAGAGCGCAGTATCCAAGAAATTAGAGAGGAAGGAGAATTATCATGAATAATGGACAAATAATGTCAGATCCAGAACTAGATAAGCGACTAGTCGGAAATTTGCGCCGCGCTCGCCTTGCTTTTGAGGAAGTAGATCTTCAGCTCGAAGAGTTAGTAGCTAAATGCGATGAACTAATTCGGCAGCAAAAATTACAACGCATTAAGCAGAATCAAAAAACATAGAGGATCGACAAAAAAATTATTATCATAGATCGTGTAATGCTCTGTCGATGCGAAATCTCAATCAGATGTTGTAGCGGGAAATACTGTACCTGCTTCTAAGCTTTGGAATTAAGTTAATGGATGAGTAACCAGTTTCTATCGAAGTTGAGACAACTGCCAAATTCCACAAGCAGATTTTAATATCATCAGTAGAGTTAAGATGGACATTCAAAAAACTTTAAGTGATTCTCTCTCCGATACACTGCTGGATCGTCAGATTGTGCATAGCGATCCAGACATCATGTCAGGTATGCCAGTATTTATCGGTACCCGCGTACCGCTTCAAACGCTATTTGACTATCTTGAAGGTGAAGAAGGTTTGAACGAATTTTTAGAAGATTTTCCTCACCTGAAAATTCCTGCAATCCAAGTTTTGGAAACAATTGCTCGTGTAATGCTCTATCGAGGTGAAGTTCTCAAGGCTGGTTCTACTGGATGAAAATCTCCTGAGTCGAAAACTCAAGCAGCAGATTGTTACGGCTGGTTATACTGTTCATAATGTTGATAATATAGGATGGCGTGGCACAAAAGATCGAGATCTACTAGCTTTAGCAGATGCTTATCCCTTCGATGTTTTCATCACTGCTGACAAAAATTTACCTTACCAGCAAAGTATTATTACTTACCAACTGAGAATTATTGTTCTCAATACTAAAACTACCAAACCTGAATATCTTCTGCCTCTAATCGAACAGGCTTGTTTGATAATTCCTACACTTGAGGCCGGATCGATTACACTTATCGATGACGATCGACAAGTCACTTCATTTCATCAATAGGATAAGGATATTATGAATTACAATCGATCGGACTCACAATAGCACCTAAAGTTTTGCCCTTACTAATGCGATGGGAAGATTGAATATAATTCAAGTTTAACACTCTCACATTTAGGCTACAAGAGATGAGGCAGAACCGACACGATGATATTGCCCCATCTCCCTAAATATCTAATTCTGGTTGGCTAAGTCAGTAATTAGCTCTACCATAGCTTTTACCATTGGCATTCCGGTGAGTATTTCCATCCAATACCATTGACCATTAGGATTGAGTTCGATGAAATACAACTCGTCATCATCATCCCGAATGATGTCAAAAGCACCAAAATTAAGCCCGAAAATATCGAGCATTCCACGTAGCTTTTGAATATACTCATCGGGTAATGTATCTGGAACATGAGTAACTTTGTCGGGTTCAATTACTCGCCAATCCATATTAACGTCAGGATCGTCTAGGTGTTTGACATCTAACCGACAAACAAAATGTTGACGACCAATTAGGGTCACTCGATATTCAGCCTTTTTAGCAATCCGCCTCTGAAGAAATAATGGTGCGAGACGAATGCTCTCACGAAATGCTTCTAGTGTCTCAGTATCAATAGATCTAGTAAAGCAAGCATACTGATTATCTTCATGCAAAAATCCAGAATAGCTCATCGATTTAACGATACAATCTTGGTACTTTTGGATAAAGTCTAACGCTGGTTGATACTGATTAGTAACGATGGTTGCTGGAACTAAAATTCCTAGCTTTTGAGCGACGGGAATTTGGTTGATTCGGTTAGAAGGTAATCGCAAATTATAATAATCATTCACCCACTTTACATCAGGAAATAAGCCATGCAAAGAATAAATTAAAGCTTTTGTTTCGTCCTGAGCATATTTAACTGCCCAAGGATCTGTTATGGCAGAATGGGGCAAATAATCATTAGGCTTTCGCCACCAAATCACTTTTACATCAGTAGCTTCTTTTAGAGAGTCATTGAAATGTAATCTGCGCTCGGTAATATTACCGTCTGCGCCCCAAGCAATATGATATTCTGATTGAGGAATAAAGCTTTCACTATTCAGGCGAATAGGTTCGATATTGCTTTGATAAAGTTCCTTGACTATGACATCAGTATGAATGTCGTTTTCAGAGGTTATGATTAATAATTGCGACATAGAGTTAACATATTTATTGAGGGGAGTTACATAAGATTGTAGAAAATTCATTTTCCACAATCTTATATATATATTAGTAAGAGGCGAAAAGGTACTTAATCATCTTCTTTGCTGTCGTCATCTTCACTTCCAAACCAACTATTACCAGTTGAAGCACCACGGGTACACCAAGAAGCAGCCATAGCACTACTAAAATTAGAACTTTGAGTAGCAGGATCGTATGTTGGTTGTTCGCTAGAGATTTCGTGCTGTGGGATAATACTAAGGTGCATCATCAAAGGATAAGTTTTCTTGTCCAGAGAAATAGTCGCTGAAGTCATGTCATTAATCTCCAAATAGTAATCAAGGTTAAAGCCTTAGAAATATGTTTGTATTTCCTTAGCTCATACTATGTTTCCCTTTCTGTTATTGATTTCTACTAGGGAAAAATAGGTAGTTACAGAAAATAATACTTAGAGTTTAGATTACAGTTATCTGCTAAAATCTTAAAAACTGCTCTAAAATAGTAGGAAGCAGGAAAAAATAGTAGTACAATGCGATCGCACCCACCACTCGATCGAGTTATGAATGTTGCTAAAGCCTTGGAGCTAGCCGATAAATTGATGTTCGACTCCAACAACCGACATTTAGACGATCTGGAACGATCGATTGTTGAGGGTGTATATCAAGGTAAAAAATATAAGCAGATAGCTAATGAGTATTCCTGTAGCGAAAGCCATGCAACTGATGTTGCTGCTGATTTATGGAAAGCTTTATCTGATGCTTTGGGTGAAAAGGTTAAAAAGGCAAATTTTAAATCGACAATCGAACGCCATCAATCTGACAATATTTTATCGAATGAATTTGTTCAAAATGGATATGTCAACTATTGTCCAGATATTAGAATAAATCATCAATTCGATCGCCATTCCAAGTCAAACGATCAAAATACCAACCAACAGTATTTAAAAACCATTCCAGATCTCGTTCCTATTTACGATCGATCTCAAGAATTAGACTCACTCAAAAACTGGATACTCACAGAAAAATGTCGATCAATCGTCATCTCTGGTGCTGCTGGTATTGGTAAAACCGCTCTAGCTAGACAATTAGTAGAAGATATTAAAGATGAGTTTGAGGAGATTGTTTGGCAGAGTTTAGGCTGTCAGCGTACTGTGGTGGAATTTATCGATCGCAATCTCATCGCTTCACTCAAGATCGAGGCTTTACCAGAACCACCATTAGAT
>JANYIT010000182.1 GCA_025358725.1 Chamaesiphon sp. GL140_3_metabinner_129_sub | reverse complement strand
TTTGTCTGTACATGTTTAGCCCTCTTTGTGACAGGGTTTTAACCGATTTTAGCTGATTCCCTTGGATCTGAGCAGCATATTTCATCGCTGTAACTGTTGCTCACTCTATATTTTAGCTTTTATTCAGCAAGCCCTACTTAGTGGTGAAATCTTTTGACCACGCCATATCTAGGGGCTTGAATTTTGATCGAAATTCAGCGTACAATCTAACTCCACCCATGTTATTAGCCTCACCCAAACCCGCCAATATTGTCACCAATCCCCAAAGTCGATTTGTGACAAAATCTGCTGTAGCCATGCACCTCAAGCGATCTCCAGATGAAATTTACAAAATTAATTGTTGGCGATATGTGGTGCATGTTGTTGGCAAAAAGACGAGTACTTTTGTGAGCTATGCAGACTTACCGCCGATTGTCGGTGTGGCTTTGCCCAATCATCGAGATGTCCGTGCATGGCGCAAACGCTGGAAAAAATATGACCAGATTGCGCCACTATTTTGGCACAACTTCTATGCTGAAAAACTGCGTCAAGTGACGACAATGACTGAACTTCAAGCTTGGGAAGAAGTGTTGAGCTATGTTGGGTTTGGATTGCCAGAATCTAGCCGGATTGAGTTGGAAGGTATCTGTACTGAAATGACCCATTTTTTATTCAGTCATGCGGCATAGGGGTAGTTGAAAGTTGACAGTTGAAAGTTGACAGTTGAAAGCGATAAGACAAGTTTTTGATTATCTCCCAACTTCCACTTCCCACTTTCTTGAGGGGATGTCTGAAAAGTCTAGCCTGTTAAGCTCAAACCCTAGAAATCCCCCAAACCCCCTTAAAAAGCTTGCTCAGATCCGTTCAAAGTCCCCCCCTTTTTAAGGGGGATTTAGGGGGATTCAGATCTACGATTGATCGCCAAAAATCTTTTCAGACATCCTCTGAGATAAGTAGTAACAACCACAATTAAATATGGGTTTACCACACCTGTACAAATTCTAGGGATTTGAGATGATAGATGTATCGACAAAAACCAATTCAGGAATCCACCGATGAACTTCAATCTTCAATCCCTGCACAACTGGTACCGTACTTTATTACAAAACCCTAAATATCGCTGGTGGGTGGTAGGTGCTTCTATTGTTTATCTAGTCAGTCCGATCGATTTGATTCCTGATTTTATTCCTTTTGCAGGATTACTTGATGATACGTTAATTATTTCTTTATTAGTAGCTGAAGTCTCTCAAGTTGCTAAGACAAAACTGCAATCTAAAAGTACTCGCTGGAATACAGAAAAAGCAGATGTAGCCACTCAGGTTATTGATGTCCAGCCAATACCTGCTGATTAGTTATAGCAACCGCCAAGGTGATTAGAACAATAACTAGTGCTGCTATCAATCAGAAGCTCACATACATAATTATGTATGTGAGCTTTTAGTATTATTATCAATACTTTTTAACTTTTAACTTTTAACTTTTAACTGTATTCGTTTCATTGCTTCCTCAACATTTGCTCGACTATTGAATGCTGAAATGCGGAAATAACCTCCACCCGCAGCACCAAAACCCGAACCAGGTGTCCCGACAACATGGCAATTTGTGAGTAATTTATCGAAGAAATCCCAACTGGATAAACCATCAGGAGTTTTCACCCAAACATAAGGTGCATTAATTCCACCATGTACTTCTAATCCTGCTGCGGTAAGTTCTTGGCGGATGATTTTGGCATTCTCCATATAGAAGCCAATTAGTTGTTTAACTTGGGCTTTTCCTTCGGGTGAATATACCGCTTCTGCACCACGCTGGATGATGTAGGAAACACCATTAAACTTGGTAGATTGGCGGCGATTCCAGAGTTTCCAGAGTTCTACATCGCTACCATCGGCTGCTGTTGCTGTCAAAGTTTTGGGAACTACTGTCAGGGCGCAACGAGTACCTGTAAATCCAGCATTTTTGGAGAAAGAGCGAAATTCGATCGCACAATCCCGCGCACCTTCGATTTCATAGATCGATCGAGGTAAACTCGGATCAGTGATGAATGCTTCATATGCTGCATCAAAGAAGATAATCGAGCCATGAGCCTTGGCATAATCTACCCAGGCTTGGAGATGTGCTTTCGTCGCCGTTGCACCAGTGGGATTATTGGGGAAACAAAGATAGATTAGATCGACTTTTTCAGTTGGAATTTGGGCAGTGAAGTTATTTTCAGCCGTGATGGGGAGATAGACTAAACCACCATACTCACCCTTGTCATTTGCATCGCCAGTATTGCCCGCCATGACATTTGTATCTACATAAACGGGGTATACAGGGTCTGTAACAGCGATCGTGTTATCATGTCCAAAAATGTCGAGAATGTTGCCACAATCGCATTTTGAGCCGTCTGAGATGAAAATTTCCGAAGCATCGATATTACAACCACGAGCTTGAAAATCATTGGTCGCGATCGCTTCCCGCAACCAAGCATAACCCTGTTCGGGGCCATAACCCTTGAATGACTCGCGATCGCCCATATCTTCGATCGCTTTTTTCATTGCAGTGCGACAAGCTAGGGGTAATGGTTCGGTGACATCCCCAATCCCCAAGCGGATAATCGGTGCTGTTGGATTGGCTTGGGCAAAAGCATTGACGCGCCGCGCGATTTCGGGAAACAGGTAGCCAGCTTTGAGTTTGAGGTAGTTATCGTTAATAGTTGCCATAATTTCAGTCGCGAATCGTCATCCAACAGCTTACCGCAACATGAGAAGATGATCTTAGTCGGGTAAGGATCTGGCGATGGTTGTATTGTCTTGTCGATCGACAAGAAATTGGCTAAGATTAACGTGAGTTTGCCTTAATCGAACGGCTACATTAACGAGATCAAAATATTTGCATCGACAATCCAGTATGAGTTCTATTATTCCATCTAAAAACTTAAATACAAGCGCAGAAACAGTTGTCAGTGAGCAGAAGAGAGCAATCGCCTACAGCATGGATTTACTTATCCCTGGTTTGTATCTCTGGATTGGCAACTATACTCTCCGCCTGTTCGGAGCGCAGCCAAATGATGAACCATATAAGTATCCTGGCGTATTGAATAGCCGCTATGGGATCGCTCTCATCCTGCCTGGCTATCGGATTTTCACAACTTATCACAATTCCTATGACCCCCGATAAACATCAACTTGATGGGATTGGGGGTTTTAGTGAAAAGGTTCTGCCAGCAAAACAGTTTGAAGAATTAATGGCGACTGCTGGATATACAATTTCAGGCTCTGCACCCGCTCAAGGTGGCAGGGTAAAAGTTTGGTGGATACATCTGACATTCAGAACTGTAGAATCCATTTACAGTGATGACAAGGGCATCGTTATCACTGCTTACCATGTCTAAAGCTTCCCGCAACAACTAGTAGTAAATTCAATACTTCTCGGTTAAGCCAAAAGCAGGTAGATTAGGGGTGAATCTTGAATAGGCGAGGGTCAGACTATTGCAACTAAAAGAATTCTCACTAATCAATCCAATCATCGAATCATC
>JANYIT010000181.1 GCA_025358725.1 Chamaesiphon sp. GL140_3_metabinner_129_sub | reverse complement strand
TTTGTCTGTACATGTTTAGCCCTCTTTGTGACAGGGTTTTAACCGATTTTAGCTGATTCCCTTGGATCTGAGCAGCATATTTCATCGCTGTAACTGTTGCTCACTCTATATTTTAGCTTTTATTCAGCAAGCCCTATTTATACTTTACTCCTCTCCTCTAAATTTCAATTTTATCTGGACACTTGATTAGATTGACCGAAGAGGAGTGTGGTTCGTTATTTGACAGAATTAGAATTTATTATTTTAAATTTATGATTAATTAATCAGGGTATTAAATTACCTCGGGGCGATCACTATACAAGTAGTGATCGCCCCGAGGTCAATTTTAGTTGGAGTTCGATCGGGTGACAGATCGAGAAATAGTTAGGAACACGATCACTTAGTGTCAACGGCGAGTTAGCCACCCACATGAATACCTGGACGACGGAACGGATCTGGCTCCGCTCGTCTGATCACCTCGCGGGTGACTACGGCTGTATCCCCTTCCCCAAATAGCAAGAACCGCATCAGATATTGAATGGGGTTGCCTTCTACCCAACCAAAGTAAGCATGAGGATAGCGATCGCTTTCATTCCGATTCCGAATATCGAGTAAGATGGCCGCGATCGTGTTCGGTACGGCGGCTCCCTTGGCGCGAAGAATGCGATAACTACCAACCTGGACACCTTGAACCTCGATCATTTCTACGAACTGAGAAGCGTCCGAGATCTGAATTTCTAGAAATAGTACTGAGTCACTCTCCGGAATATGGTTATCGTCTCGGACTTCTCGTTCTTTCTCAAAATATTCCTTTTCATCTCCAGCTTGCTTGCGGTTGGCAATCAGTCTGACGGTACCCTTGATATCTTGAGCGATGAAGCTCTGAGCCAATTCGTCCATCTCGATATTTTCCACCCGCAATTCGGTCGATCGCATCACGCGGGATACTAGCGATGTGATCACGATCGAGCCAATAAACAAACTGGCAATCTTTAAGCCATCGGGTCTTTCAATTACGTTGACGATCGTTGTATAGATAAATAACAACGTGATCGTGCTAAACATCAAGGTTTTGCCGATCGATGGATTACGACCATTCCGGACTGATAGAGTGACGGCAAAAGCGGCCGAACTCATTAATACCAATACTCCAGTTGCATATGCGCCACCTTGAGCTTCGACATTTGCCTTGAAAATAATCGTCACGACAAAGGCGATCGCTGTAAATACCAACACCAGTGGGCGAGTGGCTCTAGCCCAGTCTGGAGCCATCCCATAGCGCGGCAAGTAGCGCGGCACAATATTCAACAATCCAGCCATCGCCGAAGCCCCTGCAAACCAGAGGATCGCGATCGTACTCAGGTCATATACTGTCCCAAAGCCATCTCCCAAAAACTTGTGGCTCAAATAAGCTAAAGCGCGTCCATTAGCTGGCCCGCCTGCTTTAAACTCGGCGGCTGGGATCAGGACGGTGGTAATCAGGCTAGTAGTCAGCAAGAAGAAGCTCATGATCAAAGCAGCAACCGTCAGCAACTTGTAAGTATTCCGAATGCGTCCAGCGGGATTGTCTTCTGTTTCACCAGGATCGCCCTCGACGAGCGGCATCACGGCTACTCCGGTTTCAAATCCCGATAAACCCAATGCTAGCTTCGGAAACAGGAGTGCTGAAGCTGCTACCATCATCAGGGGATTCCCGTGACTGGTAAACAGTTCTTGTTGCCAATTTGTCAGCACTACTGGATTTTGGATAATGTGCTGAATACCGACGACAATTACGACCAGATTGAGCGAAAGATAGACCCCGACCAAGATTACCGCTAACCCAACCGCCTCTTGGAAGCCTCGCAAAAACACTCCACCCAACAAAGCAATCAACAGCAGGGTAATCATCACTTCATTACCTGCCGCCCACTGATGCACGAGCGAGTTTTCGATGATGTGCGCCGAGGCATCTGCTGCGGATAAAGTGATCGTGATAATAAAATCTGTTGCGACAAATCCTAATAAACACAACACAAACAGCTTGCCTTGCCACCAAGACAGTAGTTGCGCCAGCATTGAAATCGATCCTTCGCCGTGGGGACTAATTGTAGCTACCCGACGGTAGATGGGCAAGGCTCCAAACAGCGTGAGCAGGACGAGAATCAAAGTGGCAATCGGCGACAGCGAACCAGCCGCTAGGGCGGCAATCCCTGGCTGATAACCCAATGTCGAAAAATAATCAACTCCAGTTAGGCACATCACCTGCCACCAGGGGTGTGTTTGATGATGTCCGCTATCTTTGGGGCGATTCTCATCCAGCAACCACTGATTGAATCGAGTGCGCTTTTTGACAGTTGGCATATTGGCTTCAGCTTATTAGTAGGCTTGGTAGATGATATTTATGACGATCGAGATGCTTTGGAATAAACTTTGCTTGAAAGGTGTATCGGTGCAAGCCAGAGTGAGTAAAGATCTCCGCCATCGGCCGATTATTTCCCAATTATCTCACTCTTGGAGAGTTGCGTAAAATATATCTGTCAAATCTGTCATCCTTTAAGCATCTGTCACCACATAACTCGATCGAAATATCTGAGTATCACTCGGTTGTTTTCGAGCATACTCGTACAAATCCGTAAGCTGCGCTAACTGTAATCTCAGCGGTTTTTTTTGGGCATCTGCCAACCATCGCCAATCTGGGGACTTAGCAAAAATCCCCGCCCACAGATTATTCGTACCGACAGTTATCGGTTGCAAGCACGGAAAAGGCGACGGTGGATATTGGGGCAATCGTTGAATTGCGCCTGTCAGTATTGGTTTTGCCATCAGCGGTGATGGCGAAAGTAGCACGATATTCCCTTGAGCATCTTGCTCTACCAAAATCAGATAGCCCGAAAGTCCCCAAGGGATCTCGATCGATACTGATGTCCGACTGACGATCGTCTTGACAAACTTTTCATGCCCAAGCTCGGAATTTTCCACTGTTTCATTCAACACTAGCCCAAATCGATCGGACGCATCGGCGGCTAAATCCCACAATATCTGCCACTGAGTGTTGATGTTGCGATCGAACCATTGCACATCAGTAAAAAAATCTGCTCGATCCAGCTTCAATCCATCGAAAATTGCCTGCCAAGTATCTCGATCCAACCTTTGCCCATTAAAAGCTCTTCTAGCCGTCGGTTCGCCCAGAATTTCGGGAACTCTCGATAGCAACTTCTTGGCATTAACAATTTTTCGAGCAGTCAGCATCGCTTTCCACCTAGCCCGACTTGCTGCTGGCATCTCAATAGCAACAAGATTCGCTCTAGCTGCTTTATCGGAACTAGGAGTTTGCATATTATCTGGTTTAGGTTCGATCGAATACTGAGAATTTTCCTTCATTTCATCCATTCTAACCGACACTTTTCGCTCCACAAAATCGACCCCACAGATAAATCCCCTCCTCGGAGCGAAAAGTGCGGTCTTGGGGTTTCCCCAAGTGGAGCACCTTTTCAAGACAGGGGTGCCCGTAGGGCGGGGTGGGTAGATCCCCGCCATCAACCAGCCATCTCTTAACGCTCATTCTCTAGAGAATGAGCGTGGGTAAACTAGATTTATAGTTTGATTTTACTGGCGATGTCAGAGTATTTGAGGTTAAAAGGTTGTAGCGAAGATCCACCCACCCCGCCCTACGGGCACCCCTCCAAGGAGGGGATTTACATGTGGAGATAAATTTAACGACCTAAACCGATATAATCTTGCAAGGCTTTGACTTCCAGCGGTTGCGATTGTAAAGAGTGAATCGCCGCAGCCGTAGCTTTTGCTCCGGCGATCGTGGTGACGATCCCAATCTTGTACACTAGAGCTGTGCGGCGAATTAATTTACCGTCGGCTTGGGCTTCTTCACCGGATGGGGTATTGATAATTAATTGGATTTGGCCATTTTTGATAATATCTACCACATTCGGACGACCTTCATGGAGTTTGAGCACTGACTCGACGACTAAGCCATGCTCTTCTAATACCTTTTGAGTACCAGATGTGGCGATAATCTGGAAGCCTAGCTCGATAAAGTCTCGAACTACAGGGACGACTGCTAGTTTATCGCGATCGCTGGTGGAAACAAATACTTTCCCAGTTAATGGTAATTTTTGTCCCGCTGCAAGTTCGGCTTTGGCATAGGCGCGTCCGAATCCGACATCGATCCCCATAACTTCACCTGTCGATCGCATTTCGGGGCCTAAAATGGTATCGGTACCTGGAAACTTGTCGAAGGGTAAGACGGCTTCTTTGACGGCAATGTGAGTGGGGATGACTTCTTCGGTATAATCCAAGCCTGCGAGGGTTTCTCCCGACATAATCCGGGCTGCATAACCCGCTAAGGGTACACCTGTTGCTTTGGCTACGAATGGTACGGTGCGAGATGCACGGGGATTTGCTTCGATGATATAAACCTCTTCGCCGCGCACAGCAAATTGGATATTCATCAACCCGATCACCTTGAGAGCTTGAGCGAGTTGGACTGTCCATTGCCGAATCGTGGCGACGGTGGCATCTGTCAGGGATACATAGGGGAGGGAACAAGCGGAATCACCGGAGTGAATTCCGGCTTGTTCGATATGTTCCATAATGCCGCCGATCACCACTTGTCCAGAAGCATCAGCGATCGCGTCTACATCGACTTCGATGGCATTCTCTAGGAACTTATCAATCAGAATGGGGTGATCGGGTTCGACCTGTACTGCATAGGTCATATAGCGTTCAAGTTCGGTATCGGAGTAGACGATTTCCATCGCTCGTCCGCCGAGGACATAGGATGGACGTACTACCACGGGATAGCCGATCCGATTGGCAACGTGGAGCGCGTCGTCATAACTTCGCGCCATGCCATTTTCTGGCTGCTGAATTCCCAATTGGCGTAATACTAGCTCAAATCGTTCCCGATTTTCGGCCATATCGATCGAATCTGGACTAGTTCCCCAAATTTTGGTATTGGTGTTTGCGCCTTGTGCGTCTAGGTATTCTTGTAAGGGTACGGCTAGTTTCAGGGGAGTTTGTCCGCCGAATTGGATGATGATTCCTTCTGGTTGCTCAGCTTCGATGATATTGAGGACATCTTCTTTGGTGAGCGGCTCGAAATATAATCGATCGCTGGTATCGTAATCGGTGGAGACGGTTTCAGGATTGGAGTTGACCATGATTGTCTCGAAGCCCTGTTTGCTGAGGGCATAAGCAGCATGACAGCAGCAGTAGTCAAATTCTATCCCTTGACCGATCCGATTTGGGCCGCCGCCGAGGATCATTACTTTGCGACGAGTTGAGGGAATTACTTCGGTTTCTTCTTCGTAGGTGGAGTAATAGTAAGGTGTTTCGGCTTCAAATTCGGCGGCGCAGGTATCGACTAGTTTATAAGCGGGAATTACGCCGAGAGATTTGCGATAAGTGCGGACGATATCTTCGGTCGTTTTGGTTGCATAAGCAATTTGGTGATCGCTAAATCCTTGCCGTTTGACATCCCATAGTTGTGCTTTTGTTAGGGATGTTAGTTGTTGGGTTTTGAGGAAGGATTCGGTAGTTAGGATACCTTGCAGTTTATCCAAGAACCACGGATCGACTCCAGTCAGATCGTAGATATCTTCTTGGGATAGTTTCAGTTGCATCGCATGGCGAATACTAAAGATCCGATCGGGTGTCGGAGTCCGCAGCAGGGAACGAACTTGCTCGATCGAAGGTAAGGATTCATCGCGATCACAACCCCAGCCAAACCGACCGATTTCGAGCGATCGTAATGCTTTTTGGAATGACTCTTGGAAAGTCCGACCGATCGCCATTGCCTCGCCGACTGACTTCATTTGCGTAGTCAGTGTTTGGGAGGAACCAGAAAACTTTTCAAAGGCGAACCGAGGGATTTTAGTAACTACATAGTCGATCGTTGGTTCAAAACAAGCCGGAGTTTTCTTAGTGATATCATTGGAGATTTCATCAAGAGTATAACCGACCGATAACTTCGCGGCGAATTTAGCGATCGGGAATCCCGTTGCTTTAGAAGCCAACGCCGAACTCCGACTCACACGCGGGTTCATTTCGATGACGATATATTCCCCTGTATCAGGATGTACCGCAAACTGAATATTAGAACCGCCTGTCTCTACCCCGATCTCGCGAATGATTTTAATCGACGCATCCCGCAATCGCTGATACTCCTTGTCCGTCAGCGTTTGAGCCGGAGCGACAGTAATCGAATCGCCAGTGTGAATCCCCATCGGATCGATATTCTCGATCGAGCAAACGATCACGACATTATCCGCGAGATCCCGCATCACCTCTAGCTCATACTCCTTCCAGCCCAGCAGAGATTTCTCTACCAAAATCTGATCTACAGGTGAAGCATCTAATCCAGTTTGGACGATCGCTTCAAATTCTTCTTGATTATAAGCAATCCCCCCTCCGGCACCTCCCAGGGTGAAGGCAGGGCGAATAATCAATGGGTATGTCCCAATCTGTTTTCCGACTTCCCGTGCTTCTAGCAGGCTGGTAGCGATGCCTGATGGACAAACTGGTACGTTGATCCGCCCCATCGCTTCTTTGAACAGTAATCGATCCTCCGCCATTTCGATCGCATCTAATTTCGCGCCAATTAGTTCGACCCCATATTTCGCTAGTACCCCGCTTTTCGACAGAGCTACAGCGAGATTCAACGCCGTCTGTCCCCCCATCGTTGGGAGTAGTGCATCGGGACGTTCTTTTTCAATTACTTTTTCTACCAACTCTGGGGTGAGCGGTTCGATATAAGTACGATCGGCCGTGTCAGGGTCGGTCATAATGGTCGCAGGATTGGAATTGACCAAGATGACGTAGTAGCCTTCTTCGCGCAGTGCTTTACAAGCCTGGGTGCCAGAGTAGTCAAATTCACACCCTTGTCCGATGACAATCGGCCCAGAACCTAAGAGCAAGATTTTGTGTATGTCAGTCCGGCGAGGCATATAAATTAGGGGAGAGTTGGGAGTTGCTGTACCACCGTGTGCAGGCGCGGGTTGATCCTAAGTTATCTCAAACGAAGCTAGAGAATTAGTTTAAAACCCGCCCATTAGCTGTAACACATTATGAGAGTTAAAGCACGGATGAAGATTGAAAGGAATTATGAATTCCGATCTATCTTAAGGGGTTTAGGGGACTTCGTGGGAAATTTTTCAACAAATAAATCTCCATCATCACAACTGTGGATCAATCAACGCTTAATCCCGAATGTCTAATTTCTCAAACCCAATTTTAGTTTGAGCTGGATTGTCGCAATCGGCTGTAAATAGGGAACTATATCAGGGGATAGGAGCTAGACAGCCTAAACACCACACTGCGCTCATCTAGCTGCTCGATCTCGATTCAGCTTTGACATTGCATCTCCTGATTACACTTCAACTCGCGATCTTTGTAAAATTACCATGACCACTATCAATCAAGAATTCGATCTACTAGCGCAAGCTGTCAATCAAACGCTCAATACTCATCACCAACAACTTCAGCTCGAACAAGCACAAATTAAGTGTTTGACACAAATATTAAATTCCTGTTCAAATTCTGGCTTAGATGAACATTGTGTCACGGAGATCGATCGATTAACTGAGCTACTCGATCGTCATCAAGATTCGGCTACTCAAGTTCAGAGTATGCTCAACACACTCAGACAATCTAAAGATGCTCAGTATTTAACGATCGATAGTCAAGGTGAAATTGCTACTTATCTTAAATTAGAATTGGGTGAATTAGCACAACGATTGGGTATCGACTCGCCGAATATCTTACTAACAGCAGCCAACCATGTCAATGCTTGGTCAAAATTGATGATTTCACATCCCGATGCTGATGGTTATCAGTGGCAATTTCCCAGCTTCAAGCGCGGTTTCTATCACAAAACTCATCAAGAAGTAATTGGTACGAAAACCGTCAAGCTTGTCGCAAATTCATCGCTCAATTAACAACAAGCACAAATTAAAACTCTTCCCCTCCCAACTCCTAACTCCTAACTCCTAACTCCTAACTCTCGCTCTGACTAAGTAACTTCGTAATTTTTCGCAGCAACTGTTCGGGATTTACTTGTTTCCATAGATAATCATCCACATATTGCTTCCCAATTGGATTAAGAATATCTTCTTTA
>JANYIT010000145.1 GCA_025358725.1 Chamaesiphon sp. GL140_3_metabinner_129_sub | reverse complement strand
TTACCAAATCGTTACCCTTGCCGGGTCTGTCGTAAACCATCGCCATCAATGGCGCATTCTGAATCAATTCTTCATCACCGAGTTCGGAATTTATAATCTCTATTGAAATATGTCGTCCCCGATTACCATCAGAAAATTGGTCGAAGAATTCGCCCCAGCTTTCTTGAGGTACAGTCTTGGTTAATTCAATTTTATTCAACATATAATTTTTTGTTGTTATTGATGTATTCGTAATTCTATAGCTAGTTCAGCTTGTTAAATGTCTGTTGCGTAGTGAGATCGGAGATGATCGCCTGTTGTGAAAGATAGACTAAATGTAGATCGACCAGTAATTGTTTAGCATTTTCGATCTTAATATCTTGTAAGTAGCTAGACGCAAATATTTATCTCATCTAAATCGACTGAAACATAGATAGTGAGCAGTGTTCACCCTAAGTAATGTCTTATATTTAATTAAGCCCAGCTACTTATTTGGTGGCAAAAGATTGAATGAAAAAATTGCTCCTCGACAGATAAACTATTCATTGATTTTCTCCTAAAACAGTAGATGTCAAACGATCGGGGTGTTTACTTAGAGTTGATAGGATTGCTCATTTTATTGCGATCGGCATTACCCTGGACTTCATTCAATGCGCCTTTCGAGCGTTCCTCGATCGTTTTTAATGATGTCGCTGGTCGATCGATTGCTTTTTCTGTATTCTGTTCGATCTTGTCTAGCTGAACGGTTCCTTCGGTCGAATCACTCTTGGCAACGGGTGGGTAGCCACGTTTGATATTCTCGATCTGCACTGATTTTGCTGTTGCCTTCTTGGCTGATTCTCCGTTACAGCCACTGGCAAAAACCATCACCGCAGTAAGTAAGATAGACATAAACATCTGCATGGGGCGCAGGTGGGATAGGAATGTCGAAATATATTTCATCTTAAAAATCCTCGAAATTAATAAATAACAGTGGTATTCGATCGAAACAAATCGATCGATCTCAACCCAAATTCACGTAAATTTAAAGCGTTATTGTGAACGCTCAAACCACTTTATGGTAAGTTGATTGTCCACAGAAAATACCCCTGGCGCAGCCCAAGCAGCACGTTCGGCTTCCTCTCGTTCAGCCAAGTTCCGCACGTTGCCAGAGAGTTCCACATTGCTACCAGAAGTCTCGACGCGGATCTTGTTAGCATCCACTACAGCACTACGTTTGAACGCCGATTTAATCGCTCTTTCGACTGCCACTGGCTTTACCGTGGGTTCGCTCTGCATCTGGATTGGCTGCGCTAAGGAGAGCCGATTAGATACTCCCTTAACACCCAACAGGTGCCGCACGACGTTTGCCGCGACGTTCTTTTGGAACCACCCCTCGACCTCACCTTCTAGGGTAATTAAACCTTCACGGACGGTGACTCGAACGGTTCCTGGTGGAATTAACGTCGCCCAATTGATTTGGTTGGTAGCGGCGGCGGCGATGTCTCCATCTGTCCGGTGGTAGGATGCTGGTAGCTGAATTTCGATGTCGTCAGCGTTGGCGAAGCCTCTCCTTTGGAGAATCGCTTTCACACCTGCAATCCGCTTCACAGCTTGTACAGCTTCCAATTTCTCAACATAGCTGCTGACGTAACCATTGAGTGTCACGGTACCGTTTTTGACTAAGACACCGATGTCTGTAACTTTGACAATCGGCTCATATTTGAGTTCGGCAATCACATCATCTTTTAGTTCCATGTCGGTCTTTTCAATCGTGTCGTTCATGTTATTTTGGCTGTTTGTGATTCGCTGTTTTATGGCTTGCCGTCGTATCGCTTGGGGTCTTTCTTTTGCTTCTTAGTTTCATCCGGTGGTGCTTTAGGCTTTTTGGCTTCTTTGTTGCCTTTTTTCTCTTTCGACATTACAGTGCTCCAATAATGTGTTGATGTTATTCTCCAAAAAAAGGCCACTTCACTTCGAGATGATTTGCCACCGTGAGTACTCCTGGTGCCGCCCAAGCGACTCGTTCGGCTTCTTCCCGTTCTTGATAATTGCGAACGTCACCACGCAGGATGACCTTGTTTCCCGCAGTCTCGACTCGGATGTGTTTGGCATCTAACACGGCACTGCGTCCAAACGCCGATCGAATGTTCGCTTCGAGTTCTGATGCCTTGAGTTTGGGTGCGATCTCGATAAAATTAGATACTCCCTTGACACCCGCTAGATGCTTTACGACTTGTCCGGCGGCATTCTTCTGATACCACCACTCCACATTTCCCTCTAAGGTAATCCAGCCGTCGCGGATGTTGCCTGCACGATGCCTTCGGGAATTGATGTGCTCGTATCGATTTGATGTGCGGCGGCGGTGGCGATATCTCCATCGTTACGCTGGAGCGAACTTGGTAGTTTGACTTCGATGTCGTCGGCAATTGCCTTCACCCCAGTTACCCGTTTTACAGCGCGGACAGCTTCCCCTTTTTCGCCATAGCTAGTGGCGTAGCCGTTGAGCGTTACCGTGCCATCTTTTACTAAGACACCGATATCTGTAACCTTTACGCTTGGCTTTAGGATTGAGAACGACAGCAACTGCTCGGATACCTTGCGGAATCCCCGCTGCTGGGACACCGACCGTCGATACCAAAATGCCCCCGTGACGAATGACTTGCCACGTTCGCGTAGCGTCCGCTCTGCGGAATCGCGATTGGGTTTCCCCACCGACTAGAGTCTCGTTCCGAGAGGCTCCGCCAACGAGGACGACATCGACATCTTTTACCTGTTGCTCGAAGGGTTGGGCATGATAATCGAGGACGAGATCGGCTCCGAGATTTTTCACATAGTCAAGATGCTCCACCGCAGCGGTGGCGATGACTCGTGCGCCCTTTAACTTGGCAAGCTGAATAGCATAGCCACCGACACCACCTGCGCCACCGTGAATCAGTAGCGTCTGTCCTGAATGGAGATCTGCTGCTCGCGAATCTTCCAGTAGATCGGGTTGAGTCCCGCTGCATGGACGCGTACCAGCACTTGACCCGCTTGGGGTTCGGGGCGAAGTACATCATCGTAATGGAGATTTTCAACCCCGCCATAGGCATGAATGCGGATTGCTTTCATCGTTGTCATGGTCGTGTATTCCTAATGAATAAAATCCGTGTCCGGTGTTATTGACAAAGTTTTCTGCTTCAACCAAACATCTGTGGGACTGGAGCTGGTTTCAATTCCCTTCGATCGAGTGTCCAGAACACCTCTGCTGCATCCCCAAAATAGCCATCAAACTATGTCATAGCTATCTCAACGCTGGGCTGCCAGCAGTCCGCCAGGTGTCCAGATGAACTCGTCCCCATCCCCAAAATAGCCATCAAACTTGGTCACGAGCAGATCGCCCAGCACTTTAGTCTGGCAAGCCAGCCGCCGTTCTTTGTGAATCGCCTGCGGATGAAAAATCGTCCGCTTTGTTTCTGCTGCTGTCGGTACAGAAACAGATCCCTCAACTTGCACTAAACAAGTACCGCAGGTGCCATGTCCGCGACAGTTGAAGATTTTTGCGCCAGTGTTGTAGAGATCGATATCTTGAGCGAGCAGAGCTTCGCGGAGGTTAGTGCCTTCGTCAACATCAAAAGTTTTGCCTTCAGCGATGATTTTTGCCATGTTCGTGCTCCTAATTGTTGTAATGGGATGGAAATTTAGCTACGAACTAAGGGCGTATCGACTAAATGTTCGCCGATAAACCAGACTTGTGATTCATTCGTCCGCAACACATTACTCGTTAATAAATCGCTCGTGCCTTCATCATGATTGGCAGCACTGGCAATAATTCCTTTCCGAACTTCCCGCAAAATTGACTCATGTGCTTCTAATAAGCGCGATAACATCACAGGCACCTCTTCCACACCATTGGGCGGACGCTCGATCGTGGTTACTTCAGCGACATGGCGCGGATCTGCGATGGCTACACCACCCAATGTCTGCACTCGTTCGCCGATCGTATCGATTAATTCCAGTTGTTCGCCTGCATGTTTGTCGAGGAGTAAGTGCAATTGATAAAAAGTGTTGCCCCGCATCAACCAGTGATGTTTTTTGTAGAGGCTGTAGAGAATCATGCTGTCTGCAAGAATTTGATTGAGTTGTTCGCAGCTTTCCTCACGAGCAATACTGCCCAGTGCTAACGGTAAATTGCGGAGGGTACCAAATTGCTGAATCTCTCGTCCATGCTGGTGCAAAATTGGCTGACTGTTCTCTTTCCGATTATTCGAGCTTGAAGTTTGAATCTGCATTTTAGATTTTTCCTCAGTTTCAATTTCTGTTCGATGGGGCAATTCATGAATTGCCCCCATTTCCTATGCCGCGATTGACATGCTGACTCCATGACTGATTTTGTCGAGCATCTGCTTCGCCTGAGTGACATCCTCATTGGTACCTGTCACCAGGATGATGAACTCACCTGCTTGGATTTTGGTTTCGTACTTGAGTACCTCATTCTTGGGGATACCCAACCCGCCTAAAGCACCAGCTAGTCCGCCAATCGCGGCAGCCCCAGTACCCCCCACCAGCGTTCCTTCCAACCACCCTGCTAACACGCCAGTAATCGGGCCAGCAATGACGAGTGGAGCCATACCAGGAATAAAGATTACGCCCGCACCAGCTAAAATCCCAAACAAACCGCCGACGAAGCTACCCCAGTAGCCACCACCTGCGGCTCCGGCTTTGGCGGTATCTTGCCAAGAGAGAAATCCGCGCACATGTTCGGCTGTCTGGTAATCTTTACCGACAATAGACAATTTCTGCATATCGAAGCCTTGTTGTTGCAGCTCTCGTACCACTGTTTCTGCTTCGGTATGAGATGGAAAATGAGCGACGATTGTATGTGGATGTGCCATGTTTTAATTTCCTCGATTGTCAAGTGAATATTCGATCGATTACCCAATTGCTGCTAAGAGTGTTTTTTGGAATTTCCTACAGCGGCTTCGGCATCCATCCGATCGCAAATTGCCGTTAGGGTCGCTGCTTCGGCTTCTTCCATCATTGCCATTGCCAAGTAAACCGAGGTAGCCGCATAGTCTTCAGCCTGGCTGCCTGACACATCTATCCCAAACCCTTATTTTTCGTGAAATTGGTATAACTCCAGCACGGTAAATTAAGGCTTTGAGCTGATAACTCATTCGATCGTGAGGTAAAAGTACGATCGTTGCGGGATAAGGCTTTGAGGTACTTGTGTCAGGCAGTCAGGTCTTCAGCTTTTTCGGCACGGTGTTCGAGTTTTTTGACTTCGCGACTTGCTTTCCACTCATCGACACTCGATTGCATCTCAGATTCTTTTTC
>JANYIT010000162.1 GCA_025358725.1 Chamaesiphon sp. GL140_3_metabinner_129_sub | reverse complement strand
GCGGTGGCAGATATGTCCACACTCAGACTCGTCAATCCAGAAGAATCGGCGCGGCTAAAAGTCCGCATCGACGAGTTTCTCGACAAAAATCCCGAAGCAGCCCGTGCCGGACAAGTGGAACCCCTGTACAAAGGCGTTGCTGCTCACCATGCTGGCATTCTACCCGCTTGGAAAGTCCTAGTTGAAGAGCTATTCACCCAAGGCTTGATCAAAGTCGTCTTTGCTACCGAAACCTTGGCGGCGGGAATTAATATGCCCGCCCGCACCACCGTAATTTCTAGTCTCTCCAAACGCACAGATCAAGGGCATCGCCTGCTTACAGCCTCTGAATTTCTGCAAATGGCCGGACGAGCCGGACGACGCGGCAAAGACGTAGTGGGCTATGTGGTTGCCACCCAGACCAGATTTGAAGGCGCGAAGGAAGCGAGTGATTTTGCCACATCAGCACCAGATCCCCTCGTGAGTCAATTTACGCCTACCTATGGAATGGTACTAAACCTGCTCCAAACCCATAACCTAGAAGAAGCGAGGGAACTAGTCGAACGCAGTTTCGGACAGTTTACCAAAACCCTCCATCTCCAACCCCAACAGCAGGGAATTAATGATATTAAGCGAGAATTGAGCCAGCTCCAAGAAGCCTTGGGAAAAGTCGATGGCGATGTTTTAGCCGACTATGAAACAGCGCATTCCCAACTAAAACTAGACCAAAATCAGCTCAAAAATCTTCAACTCTACACCGAACAAGTCCACGCTGGACAAGTTAGCAAACTATTACCAGCCGCATTACCAGGGACAATTCTCAGCCTCAAAGGTAAACACGTCCCCGTCGCCACACCATTACCAGTAGTCTTGGTGAGCAAAATTGCGGGTTCGGGCTACAAACCTGCCTTAGTCTGTTTAGGACAAGATAACCGTTGGTATGTCGTCAATCATCAGGATGTCGTCGCCGTCCACAAACATTGGTCTGACTATAGCGGAAAACAGCGCGTCTCCCCCGTGGTGTCCCTGCTTCCACCTGCGGATATGCCCTTAAAACCTGGACAAGTTCGCAAAGGCATGAGCCTAACCGCCGAAATTGCCCAAAGCATCCCCCTTGTCGAACCACCAGCTACAGATGAATTAACCGCCCAAATCAAAATCGTCGCCGAGCTGAAATCAAAGCTCGAAAATCATCCAATCTGGGAAGCTGGAAATCCAGCGACATTACTCAAACGCTATCGCCGTCAATTCGTCCTAGAAGAAGAGATTAAAGAACTCCAGAATACACTGCAATTGCAACTCGATCGACATTGGCAAGAATTTCTCAACCTGATTGAAGTATTGCGGCAAGTCAATGGTTTGCAAGGTGTCCTCCCCACTCGAATTGGCGAAGCCGCCGCCGCAATTCGCGGGGATAATGAGCTATGGATTGCCCTCGCGCTGATGTCTGGTTATCTAGATGGTTTAGATCCGCACCATTTAGCAGCGGTAATCTGTGCGCTAGTCTCGGAAACCCCCCGCTCTGACAGTTGGACGAATTACGAGCCAGCCGATGAGGTGGTAATGACACTCAGTGCCTTACGTGGTACCCGCAGACAACTATTCCAAATCCAACGTCGCTATCAGGTAGCTCTCCCTGTCTGGATGGAATACGAGCTAGTCGGCATCGTCGAACATTGGGCGTTGGAGCTAACGTGGACGGAGTTGTGTAGCAATACCAATCTCGATGAGGGCGATATCGTGCGGATGTTGCGCCGCACTGTGGATCTATTGTCACAGATTCCCTATGTGCCTCATGCTAGCGATGCTTTGCAAGCAAATGCAAGGCGGGCAATACAATTGATCGATCGATTCCCAATTAACGAATCAATCTCGTAATTCATGTCATCTGCGTTTTTTCTGAAACTCGACGATCGTAACTTTTGCATCAGTATGAATCCGATCTAATTCATCGAGCATTATTTCCAATGCCCGTGATTGTCGAAAACTACCTGAGCCAGCTCCAATGACGGGAAAAGCAACAGAAGTAAAGTTGTTTTCATTAACCAGGCGGATCGCATTTTTGACTGAGCCACGAATTGATTTTTCAGAAGCAAACCAAAATAGATTAATCCCCACAACATGAATAATTGCACGATAAGAAAGTTTTCCTGCTGAAGTTATAACTGCCTGTCCTAGCGGAATTGCACCAAATTTACCCAATTCACGAAATGGCTGTAACCCACCACGCTTTTTAATTGCGCCTGAAACACCCTGCGGTAGAAGGAGCCACCAGGGAATGATGTTTCGATTCCAGGTATTAACGATGACTTCAACTGGTTGGTCGAGTAAGTCACCACGAACAATTTCTACTTTCATTTTTTGTCTATCTCGTCCAGCCAGTGTGCAATACTTAATATTCCCTGTTTTTCATCAAATAGAAACATAGAAGCTTTTTGAACTCACCTATTTTGTAGCTGCTCTGACTTAAATAGATTGCAATCCCACAATGTTAGACATGATAATACGTTTGAGAGATCGAACCCAATCCAATATTAACATATCAAAATTGTGATATACTAAGCCTAGTTATCGCAGTCTATCCCAATGCCAGAAACTCGTGTCATTTTTTACCAAAATGAGAAGGGTAAGCTACCAGTTCTCATTTGGCTAGACGAGTTAGAACGGCAAGATCCAAAAGGTTTAATCAACTGTCTAGATCGAATTCAGCAGCTAGCCAGTATAGGGCATGAACTTCGTAGACCACTAGCCGACTTTCTGCGAGATGGCATCTACGAACTCAGAGCCAGTCACAGACGAGTACAGTACATGATCTTATACTTTTGTCATGGTCGAAATATTGCCATAATTGCTCATGCAATTGTCAAAGAAGATTCGGCAGTGCCAGATGTAGAAATCGAGCGAGCAATCGAGCGACAACAGCTATTCATAGCCGATCCTGCAACCCATACCTATCAAGAGGAACAACCAGATGGCGAAAACTAATGATGCGATCGAAATTATCAATCGTCGTTATATTAAAAACGATCCAGCACTTCAAGATCTATTACGAGAAGTCTCTCTGAATGCAAAAGTGGCACAACTAATTTATACAGCGAGAAAACAAGCAGGGTTAACGCAACAACAATTAGCAGACTTAATTCAGACGAAGCAATCAGTAATTGCCAGATTGGAAGATGCTGACTATGAGGGACATTCTCTGTCAATGCTACAGCGCATCGGTGAAGCTCTAGGGCAAAGAATCGAAATTAATATGGTGCCGACTAAGTAGGAGAGCAGCCAAGAGATAGAGCGGATCGATCGCCAATTATATTTAGGCTAAACTTGAGTTAGTATCCTTACTCTGAACTAATAACTATGCAAGTCAAAGACCTCACAACCGATGAACTAAAAAATCTGATTCGAGAAACTGTTGTAGAAGCACTAGGAGATCTTCTACCCGATCCTGATGAAGGGATGACGGTTAATGAGGAGTTTAATCAAGAACTTTTGGAAATTCAGCAGCGTAGAAAAACAGGAAGTCGCGGTATTTCAGCAGAAGAGGCGATGAAAAAGCTCGGATTGAGTGTTTGATGAGTTACTTAATTGAGTATGAACTAGAAGCTATTGCCGATTTAGAAAAGTTAACCCAAGCTATCCGCGAAAGAGTAGTTAAGAAGATTAATTAGTTGGCTGAGAATTTTGACCAGATTAACCCACAATCTTTAACAGCCGATCTTTCAGGCTTATTCAAATTGAGAGTTGGAGATTATCGGGTAATCTATGAATTCAACCGCGAAGAAGAAATAATTTTCATCGATCAAATTAAGCATCGTAGAGAGGTCTATAACTGACTTCACCGGATAACGGCCAAGAGTTAGAAAGGATTGATCGCCACTAACTATATCTAGGCTAAACTTGAGTTAGAAATGAGAGTGGTTGACTCATATTTGCGGCGAAACCGAGAATTCCTCGATCGCGATGTTCATACAATAGTACCCCCTGATCATCAAATAAAAAAGTACCACCTCGTTGAGTAAGATAAGTTAGATCAGGTACATAAGTTTGCCAATTACCTATCACCTCAGCCATATTTCGCAGTCTTAATGTTGCCAATTCAAATGGTCTTTGAAAACCGCTACCACCTGCTAAATTAAAAAATGATCCGGCAATTGGTGGTAATGGTTTAGCATTAACTATCTCTTCATCGGCAATTAATTGTGGAGCAGATCGATCGCCTTTGTAGCCACGAAATACTTCTCTCAGAGTGCCAGGACTACCAATTCCTGCACACATTAATATGAGATTAAGCCAAGCATTTTGATCTGTTGAAAAGCTGGGTAATTTAAGTGATAAACCTGAATAAAGATTGAGCTGTGAATGTAGCTCGGCATGGCTATCTACAAATAACCATTCAGCCGGAAATTTGGTGAATTCGCAGAACTTTTGACCAGAAGATCGATCGCCAATTCCCACCATTCGCACAACTAAGCCTTGAGATTCAAGTTGTTTTTGCTCTCGTTGGAGCCACCAAGCATATTCGAGGCTATCAAAATCACCAAATTGGGGACAGATAATTACCAGCAGTTTTTTTGCTGTCTCACAACCGCTCAAAATTGGGACAATTTCCCCATCACTAACCCGCTGACGATCTGTTTGTTTAAAGATTGAATAAACCATTTAACTAGGTTCGGCAGTAGGTGTAGAATTGTTGAGTCGATTCAAGATCGCGCTGGTAATCAGATGAGATAATAATCCGATCGGACCAAAAAATAGACCCAGGATGAGCGAGTGGATGGTGACGATGCCCTTATCTTGCCCTTCCAAATAGATGTATCGCCCCACGAATAAGTCCATCACGAGGAAATGTACCCAACCGACAGCAGCGGCACCTTCATCAGCGAAAAAGTGGGCAATGTCAGCCAATTTGGGATTGGCGAGAGCTGCGGCTGATTCGGGATTGACTGCAACGATAAGCAGGTAGATATACAATCCCGCCAGGGTGATAAATGGTAACGGTGAGGAAATTACTTTGCGGGTAATTTCCCACTTTGGCAGTACAATCATCAATGCCCAGAATGGCAGGACAAATAAATTAGCACCGTCGAATAGTTGACTCAGCATGAGAATATCTATAAATTAGGACTCGATCGAACGATACATCTAAGGTACAACTAAATCCACGCAAGTAAGATCGATCCTCAAACCCTATTCATTATCTTTTCGTTCTAACCGAGCAACACGCCGTTTTAAAAGTCTGGTTGCTCTGGCATTATCGGCCACTTCATAATTGAGATCGTCAAGATAGTTTCGGAGCGAATTAAAACCTTCCCGCACGGCAACTAGAATTGTCCCTTCAGAACTATCAACTCTTTGGCGGATAGAAGTCATATCTTCTCGCAGTGCATCCACATTCTGCTTCATGGCAGTCATATCCTGCTTCATGGCATTCATATCCTGCTGTAATGCAGAAATTTGAGTTTCTAGATGGTTGAATCTTTCCTCAGACATAAATAACTCGACAAATAAGGCTACATAAGTATTTTATAACATCTAATTGGTGGAATGCACACTGTTGGCGGCGATCTCTATTCTTAAATCAAAATCTTGCATCAACTCTTCTGCTTTTACTTTTAATCGATAGACATGAATTTCATGTTTTCCTAACAACTCTTCATCAAAGCTAAATCGAAACTCAGTTCGATATTGATGTTAATATGTTTGCAACGATCGTCTATTGCTTCGTCGATCGCATGACACAGAGCTTCAAAAATCAGATCGTCAAATAAATCTGCTCGTTCTAGTTCGCCTAGATACATGCTAGCACGACAACGGATCGCATCTAGACCTTCGAGAACAACGATATTACCGTCATCATATTCTGACTGATTTTCCATTAGTAAATTAGTCTCCCATCATACTTTCAAAATAGATACTTTCGTAGATTATATCTTTAAGTGAATATGGCGATCCTACCCAAGTATCGCCATAATCCATGACCAGGATATCTCTATTTTTGGAGACATAAAAGTTGTGTGAAGGCTCATTGAACACATAATAACCACCAATCCATAAAGGTTCTAAATCTTCGCCCCTAATAGTTTTCTCAATGATATTATCCGTCCGAACTGTTGCAAGATTACAGCTTCCCGTCACAGCCTCCTGCAAACAAAGGGTAATCAGAAAATGATTCAGTGATTCGCATACAACTAAAAAGCCTCTTTGTTCGCTGACAGCATCTGCGGCATCAGAATATACTTGTGGATCTTTTTGGTTAGACAGGCAACGAACAGACCAATTTCCTTGATTTTCATGAGAGAATTCGATCATGCCATCTATACGATTAAGACGACTAATTGGCATCAGCGCATCTTGCGTAGCAAATGGAGCTGGATCTTCATCGATTAGATCGACTAAACCGCCTAACTCTCGAAAAATCTTTGCCAATCCGTCTGGCAAATCATCTGGAATCATTTCAGAGGTAGAGATGGATCTTCGAGTAAGTTGCGGTGAAAGTGTTTTAGAAAAACTATCAGATCCTCGATCGATTCTATCATCTCAATATTACTCAAATTGTTCGATCTATTTTAGCTGATAGACTTAGATGTTCGATCAATCCTTCGATCGATTTAACTGGTACTAATTTTAATGTAAAACTAATGAATCGATCTCTGGTAATCCCGATTCAAATTCGTTTGGGGTGTTACGGCTTTAGCCGTAACACACCCTACAATCCTTATTACTTATTACTTAATCAAGATTACCCATAGACACCCAATCTACTCGATGCTTTCATTGGCACACCAAAAGGGATTGATGATGTAGGCACGATCGATTTAACAGCTACTAATTGGACAGCACAAGCCTTGAGTTCTGGTTGCAACGAATCGGGACAAGCGGCATCGTGAGTAAACAGATTTGCTTCGGCATCTTTTGCCCACAATTCACCCCAGTGCATCGGGACGAATACGGTACCCCGATTGATGGCTAATGTTACCAGGGCGGGAAACCTTCCAGTACCGCGTCTCGATCGAATCTCGACCATTTCGCCGTTTTCGATGTTTAATCTCGCTGCATCGCGGGGGTGAATTTCGATGAAGGGTTCTGGGTGCATCTGTTGAATTTTGGGGATGCGTCCGGTACGGGTCATGGTGTGCCAGTGACCGTATAAACGGCCTGTGGTGAGGACAAATGGATAATCTGGGTCAGGTGGCTCGGCGAGTCCTTTGGAGTGACAAGCAGCAAATTTGGCGCGTTTGTCGGGATGGTGGAATTGGAGGTCGGTGTATAGTCGTTTCCCGTATTTGGTGTTACAACCTGTGGGGTGGGGCCATTGGGTGGGGCCATTATCTTTGAGATATTGATGACTCAATCCGGTGACATCGCAGGGACGATCTTTACTTAGTTCGGCAAATTCAGCATAGACATCAGCACTATTTTTGAACCAAAATTCTTCTTTGAAACCCAATCTGCGCCCGACTTCGGCAAATACTTCCCAATCGGCTTTCGCTTCGCCTGGTGGACTTCTAAAGGCAGGACAAAGGGTGACTGTCCGCTCGGAATTGGTCATCACACCAGTTTTTTCGCTCCATTGGGCGGCGGGGAGGAGGACGTGGGCGTATTTAGCGGTTTCGGTGGGGTAATAGGCATCCTGATGGATGGTAAATGGGGATTTTAATAAGGCTGCTTTTGTCCGCTTAATATCGGGCATACTTACTGCCGGATTGGTGGCTACAATCCAGAGCAAGCCGATCGAATTAGTTTCCATACCTGTAATCATCTCCCAGGCAGTTTTACCCGTATGGGGAGAGATTTTACCTGGGGGTAAGTTCCAGAGTTGCTCGATTTCGTCGCGGTGAGCGGGATTTTTGACGAGGCGGTAGCCGGGGAGAATGTGCGCTAGTCCGCCAGCTTCGCGTCCACCCATTGCATTGGGTTGTCCAGTGAGAGAAAATGGGCCTGCGCCAGGTCTACCAATCTGTCTGGTCATCAGATGGAGGTTGATGATGTGGCGGACTTTGGCGGTGCCTTCACTAGATTGATTGACTCCCATCGACCAGAGTGAGAGGACGTTTTTGGATGCGCCCCACCATTTGGCGGTTTGTTCTAGATCTGCTTGAGAAATCCCACATTTGGCGGCAACGATGTCGGGGGGATAATGTTGGATGACTTCAGCGAAGGCGGCAAAGTTGCTGGTACAAGATTCGATAAATTGTTGGTCTACTTTTCCCGCTCGCAGGAGTAAGTAAGCAATCCCATTTAATAAATCGATATCTGTACCTGGAGTGATTGCCAGATGTATGTCTGCGGCTTCGGCGGTGGATGTGCGGCGCGGATCGACTACGACTATTTTGACTCGATCGTGTTGTTTATGATATTTTCGCAGGCGATTGAATAAAATTGGGTGACATTCTGCTGTATTAGTCCCAATTAAGAAGGCAAAGTCAGTCTGTTCGATGTCATCATAACAACACGGCGGCCCATCGGCTCCAAAACTCTGGATATAACCAGATACCGCTGAAGACATGCACAGCCTGGAGTTGGCATCAAAATTGTTCGTTCCCAAACAACCTTTCAGCAATTTTTGGGCGGTATAGTAATCTTCAGTTTGGAATTGTCCTGAACCATACATGCAGATACCGTCAGCACCTTGAGTATCCAGTACTGTCTGCATTCGATCGACAATTCTACTATAGGCTTCTTCCCAACTCGCCCGTTTAAATGGTTCGGTTAAACTATCCCGTAACATTGGGTACATCAACCGATCTTTGTACAGCGACTCACTAATCGTCGCCCCTTTAACACATACCATCCCCTGACTAGAGGGGTGCGATCGATCGCCCATGACTTTCCAAATCGGTGTCCCACTACTATCCCGATTAATTGACTTGCCTGGTTGTGCTGGAGGCGAAGCTTCTAAACCACAGCCAACACCGCAGTAGGGGCAAAGTGTTTTAGTTGTTTCAGTCATAAGAGAGGGGGAGGGAGTCAGAGTTTAAAGAATTAACACGATCGTTAAAATTGGGTCTAATACGCAAAATACCGAATCTTGGATCGAATATTCTGTATTTGAGAATACTAAAAGTATTATGTCTCAAGATGTAACTGTTCAATTAACATCTACTTGTGCGGAGAACTGTTATGTGGTGGGTACTTGATTAAACTGCAAATCTTTTTAGCAGGTTGGCGCGTTGTTGCTGACGCGCCAACATCTCCTCCAATTTCGACACGTTACTTTACAGCAATTTCCTGAATAGGAGATTTTGGCAGGTGATTTTAAGAAAGTCTGACTGAGGATAACAGCACAAGTCAGGGCAAAGACAATTAGTAAGCCGAAGCCAATAGCATAGCTTCCCGTTAGCTCTCGACAAATTCCCAATACAATCGGTGGGAAAAATCCACCCAACCCACCCGCAGCACCGACTAAGCCAGTAACACTTCCTGTCTGTTGGGAAAAATATTGGGGCACGAGTTTAAATACACCACCATTACCTAATCCGAATAATACAGCACAACCGATCGAGCCAATCGTGAATAGCCAAATCGACGGCATCGCCATCAGCCAACTAATCATCGCAATACCGATAAACGATATTTCCTGCACCATAAATGCCCATTGTAGCCAGAATATAGATTTTGATTAGCAGCGGATCGATCGGGATTTTTCATAAGCTCACGTCTTGCACTAGCACGAAAATATTAGGATTAAGCGTAAATCTTAGGTTATCTCAAGCCCGTCACGGACTCCTGCGATCTCTATCCTCGAAGTTGTAGCTCTGACAAATCTGAGATAGACACATCAGCCATCGCCAACGGCTGCCCAGATCTTCCCCAAGAGATGCCAATACAGCCCGCCGCACCGCCTTGACTGCCCATGATCATGTCCCAACTACTATCCCCAACCATCAAGGTGCGATCGGGATTTACGCCCAATTCCTGACAGGCAAATTGAAACAAGCGCGGATCGGGTTTGGCAAAGTGGAGATCGGATCCCAAAAGTACCTGGAAGTGAGATTGTAATTTGTGATAGTGGGCAAATTTAGTCACTTGACTCGTTGTTGCCGCCGAAACAATTGCTAGTTTAATCCCCGCAACCGCCAAAGATTCGATCGATTCCAGACAGCCCGGAAACATCGCAGCGGGGGTAGATTCCATCACTCGATCAACTTCTGTAAAAGCTCCCCGGACAATATCTAGCGACGCACTCCAACCTCTGCCCGTTTCGGCAATATACGCCGCTGCCGCAATTTCATTTTCGTAGCGACTCCCCACCGCTTGTAATCCCGCTGGATCTAAAATAAGTCCATTCACGCCAAATGCCATCAGCAGTGGTTCACCCACACCTGGAATTTGAGCGTCAATAAGTCGCGCTCGTTTTTGGGCGACATTGCGAAGATAGTCCCCAGAGTCTTCCAAGGTGCCATCTTTATCAAAAATAATTGCTTGGATATCTGTGAATTGATGCGTGAGACAATCGATCGAAATCATGGGGCGATAGTGATGGGAGCTATCTTAATTCAACCATCTAACCGCATAGACACCCTAAATGATAAATAAATATTGCGATCAAGAGAGTGTAGGTCGGATGACAGTGCAAGATCGAGAATATCACAAGCATTTTAACGACTAACGGTGGTCAAGCTGCAATTCGCCACTAGGTACTTTTAGAAGTAGATAGGAATATACCAATGATTCAGAAAATTTTGATCGCCGTTGCTGGATTGGGAAAATGTGAGCAGATGCTCAAAATGCTGATGGAAATTCCCTCCATCCAGCGGGCAAATGTGACGATTCTACACGTTGTATCGCCCCAAGTCACTGCTGACTTGATGGCCGAAAAGCTCACCGCTGGGGGGAAAATCCTCGCCGATGCGATCGAGTATCTCAAACTAGATCCGGCTAAAGTCAATGTTAGACTCAAGCAGGGCGATCCCAAAGATACTGTCTGTCAAGTTGCAGAAGAGGAAAATTCTGACTTGATTATTATGGGATCGCGGGGACTCGGCCGTCTAGAGTCGATTCTCTCCAACTCCGTCAGTCAATATGTGTTTCAGCTCACCTCGCGTCCGATGTTGTTGGTGAATGATGATGTTAATATCAAACGGATCAATCGGATTATGGTGGGATATAATCACTCCACCCCTGCTCAAGAATCTCTCAAGCTAGCACTCTTTTTGTTGCGAGATATTAAAGGGAGTCAATTGCTCCTGACTCAAATCAAAGCAGACCAAAAAGCAGCCAATGCAGTGAAACAACCAGAGCAAGACCCAATTTTTGCACCTGCTATTAATGAAGCAAAAAAACAAGGAGTAGCCTATAAATGTATTGTCGCTACTGGCAATCCTGGCCAAGAAATCTGTAAGGCTGCTGAAGAATTTCATGCCGATCTCGTGATGATTGGTTCGCCCGAACGTCGTCCTTCGATCGCTAAAAGTCTACCAGATCTCGATCGGTTATTGGGCAAATCAATCTCTGACTACGTGCGAGTCAAAACTCCTTGTCCTTTGCTGTTGACTCGATCCGCCTAAAGTCGAGCATTTTGCTCCTAAAGTCAGGAACGTACAGAATATCACTCACACTGCTAAAATTGACTACCAAACACTCAATTAATAGATCGTGCAAATCCGCTTGATGTGGGAAGATCCAGTAACAGGGGAGCGAAAAGAACCCCTGTTAACCATCCCCATTGCCTTGGGGCGAGAATTCGAGCGACTTCCTGATACACTGGATGGTCAACGAGTCTGTCGGATCGTGTTAAATAGTCTAGAAGTATCCCGCTATCATGCCTTGATGACGATCGAGCAAGATCGATTGACAATTGTTGATCGAGGTAGTAGCAATGGCATCATCATCAATGGGCAAAAGCAGACTCATAGTCAGATTGAGCCTGGGGATACGATCCAAATCGGCAATTATCAGATCTCCATTGCCCTACCGAGCAATTTACAGCCTGTTTCCACACCAGCAAGTCAATCCCAGATTAGATTTAATGCTGTTACCAATCGACCAGATCCGCGCATTACGCCCCCACCTGTAGTTAGGGTTAATAGTTGTTTACCCCCAATTTTCCAACAGGAACAGATCGAACCTCAAGCCATTCATGCGACTGGATTGCCTGTAGAAGAAGTAGAATATGCGGCGATCGGCGGCGGCTTGGGGAGTTTTATTTGGGTCGATTTACTGCGGATTGGTGGAGTGAGTACCGAGCGGGTGCGAGTACTAGGGATGGAACAGCAACCCTATGGACGCTATCAACAACTCTGCCTCAATGCTCAGATTGTCCCCCAGGAGCGGCTGAGATCCCCTGCGGATGCTTGTCCCGATAATATTTGGGGTTTTCCCAATTATGCGACCTTAGAGGCGATGAAAGACATCGCTAAGGGGAAATTGCGATCGGGTTTAGGTCATCTGTGGCAGGTCTTCACCGAGCCGACTTTGGCGGCTACTTATACGCCCAAATCTGGCGATGCGATTGCGGCGATCGATCGAGAAGCAGCACGGATTAGTTGGCGAAAAATGACTCGGACTGCCCACGTTCAGGCTATTCGCAAGACTACTGATGGTCGATATGCGATCGTCTATACCTGCCAGCAGCCAACTGATTATGCGTGTACGATCGCGCGTTATGTCCAGATTGCGACTGGTTATCCTGCGTTACAATTTTTACCAGACCTACAAGCTTATCGCGATCGTACTCAGGATTTCAAAACAGTAGTTAATGCTTACGAACCGCACGAACATATTTATGAATCTTTAGCCACCTATGGAGGAACAGTAATATTGCGAGGAACGGGAATTGTCGCAGCCAGGATTTTGCAAAAGCTTTATACACTGCGGCGCAATTATGATCGAGTGGAAATTCGGGTGATTCAGTTACTTCGTTCTGCTAAAACAGACGGCAATAAATATGGTTTAGCTGAACGAAAAGTCGAACACAACTATGAATTTCAGCCGTTTAATTGGCCGAAATCTACTTGGGGCGGACAGTACAAATCGATCCTCGAAACGGCAACATCAGAACAACGTCAGCACCTCCTCGCTGATTGGGGTGGCGTGACAACGATGAATCGTGCTGACTGGCGGAAAATTATTACTGGGGGTATCAGTAAAGGATGGTACCAGATTTTCTATGGAGAAGTTCAGCAAGTTGTCCCAAAGGCTAATCAAGGTGGGACAATTACCACAATTAGAGAGTCAGGAGTCAAAGGTGAAATTCAGTTAGAATCAGACTTTATCATCGATGCCACCGCAGTAGATGCTCCAATTATGGCGAGTCCATTACTGCAAGATTTAGTTCAACAATATCAGTTACCAATCAATCATCTGGGCAGACTAACCGTTACATCTGATTTTGAATTGGCAGAAATGGCAAATCAGACAGGTAAAATTTATGCATCTGGCGCAATTACCCTAGGTAACTATTATGCACCTGTCGATAGTTTTTTGGGATTACAATATGCCGCTTTTAATACTGTCCAAGATCTATTGTCAGCGCAGGCAACCGAACTGAAGCCACTGGTATTATCTCGCTCACTCGCTCAATGGTGGAGATGGATTAATAATCGATCACCAGATTAAGACTTAATCTATATATTGGGCGGCAAAAATTAGGTTACTATCTCCCATCTATTACTGTTATTTACGCCGCCTTGATACTAGATATTCGTCATGGCAATCTTATTAACGAATAGCAGGGATTTAATTCACCTGCCCGAAAAAATTTAACTTTCAACTTTCAATTTTCAACTAATTTAATTATTTAGGTTTACTCGTTTGAAATCTTACACCTTAATTGCTCCTGCCAAAATCAACCTCCATCTAGAAATTCTGGGAATTAGACCTGATAATTATCACGAACTAGTGATGATTATGCAAACAGTTGATTTAGCCGATCGAGTCGAAATTAGATCTCTGAGTACCGATCAAATAATTCTCCATTGTGGACACCCGAACGTACCCCTCGACGAGACTAATTTAGCCTATCGTGCGGCTGAATTAATGCAGCGTGAATTTCCCACCGCTTTTACCCACTACGGCGGCGTAGAAATCACCTTACACAAACATATCCCGATCGCGGCTGGATTGGCGGGTGGCTCGGGAAATGCTGCCGCAGTCTTGGTGGGAATTGACCTATTGTGGGAATTAGGACTCACCCAAAGCGACTTGCAAACATTGGGGGCAAAATTAGGCTCTGACGTGCCTTTCTGTATTTCTGGGGGAACTGCCATTGCAACAGGTAGAGGGGAGTTAATCTCGCCCCTACCTAGCTTAGAAGGGATATATGTCGTGTTGGGCAAATATCAGAGTTTGGAGGTATCCACTCCGTGGGCTTACACTACCTATCGACATGAATTTGAGCATCAGTACGCTCAAGCACCCGCTAGTTTGGCAGATAGATCCCACCGCGTTCATTCTGGAGAGCTGGTAAGAGCGATCGTCAAACGAGATTCAGTTAAAATTGGGAACCTACTCTATAACGATTTGGAAAAAGTGGTATTACCTGCTTATCCACTGGTTAGTCAATTGCGGGCAGAATTTCAGCGGCATCCAAATCTAGGGACGATGATGTCTGGTTCGGGTCCGACAGTCTTTAGTTTAGCAACTTCACAAGCGCAAGCCGAAGCACTCTATCATCAAGTCCGTGCTGCGATTCCCGATCCAGATCTAGAACTATTTGTAACTCAGTTTTGCGATCGAGGTGTAAAGGTAATCTAATCGAGAATATTAAAAATAAATAGATTACGACAGCTCCCATCTCCCCACTCCCATCTCCCCACTCCTGATGACTCAAACTACACCACCTAAAAATACTTTACCCAGTCCCTTACGTTGTTTAACTGGTGCGCTGATTGCTGGCACAATGTCGATCGCGATGTATACGCTGACTAGTAAGATTGCCACTACGTTTGCGACCAAGCCGATGATTCAGAAGACAAACATGGCGGTAAATATTGCCACTGCGGTGCGGACTTTAGTCGTCGGTTCGACAGCTCTGGGTACAGCCATATGTGGGATTATTGCAATTGGTTTAGTCGGTCTAGCAATTCAAGTTGCCTTTAGCAAGCAAAAATCGGACGCTATTTCATAGTTTCTAATCTGATTTATCAACATCAATTATTACTTAAAAAGTGAATTATTAACTATGGGAAAAAAGTCTGAAGTAAAAGAATCTAGTTTGTTGTATCAACGCTTAAAAGCTGCTTTACATGATGGGATTAAGGTTTGGTTTGAAACTCGCGATAAAAGTTACTTTGGAATTCCGATTGGTCTTGATCGAGATTTTGTGGAAGTATTAATTTTAGTACCAGGTAGTGAAGATGAATCTGCGGAATATAGCTTCCAGCGGGTAACTTGGGTAGTGCGATTATCCTCAATTTCGGCGATCGCCTACCCTTCCGAATACTGGTCTACTGATCGATTGGATAGTCTGTTAAATAAATCGGTACTAAATACTGATAGTTAGATCTTCTAGAATTTTGAGGTCACAAAAATGACTTTTCAAACAGTCTCTAATATCTAACGCCCGATTCTCGAACTGGAGCTACCACTAATTCCGTAGCAGCCAGCTCTGGGATCGCTGGTTCCCAACGGCTGAGGAGAATAGCATTACTGCTATTTCCGATCACATTGAGCACAGTCTTGAAACCATCAGTCAATCGATCGATCCCTGCCACAATAGCAATCCCTTCTAATGGTAATCCAGCCGCAGATAGTACTGTCGTCATCGTGATCAATGCCGAGCCAGGTACACCAGGAGTACTAAAGGAAACTAAGAAGCTACTAAGTCCGATCGTAAATAACAATGATGGAGTCAGTGGAATATGATAAATTTGGGCAATGAAAATCGCATTAAATCCCTGAAGAATGGTTGCTCCATCACGTTTTAATGCTGTCCCCAATGGTAAAGCAAAACTAGCTATTTCCGATCGCAAGCCATAACCTTCTTGCATATTGTGCAATACAATTGGCAAAACTGCATTGGAACTTGCAGTTCCAAATCCTAGAAAGAATGATGGAATGAGACTGCGAAAAAACCTCGCAGGTTCAGCCTTGAGTAAGATCAGCACTATCAGATAAAATAGCACCATAATTAGGGTCGAAATCCATAGCCCTAAGACATACCAAGATAACCTCACAACTAGTCCCAAACCTTGAGTAGCAATCGTAGAACTAATCAGCGCAAATACACCCACTGGCGCAGCATATAGAATCACCGATAGCACCTTTTCACTGATCACATAGATACTTTCTAACAACTCGACAAATGGCTTGGCTTGTACTCCCGCTAGTTGAATTCCGGCACCAAATAACGCCGCCGAGAAAATAATTTGGAGTAGATTTCCGCTACTCAGTGCGCCCAAAGGATTGATCGGAATCAGACTCACTAACCACTCGATCGAATCTGGAGCTGCTACAGTACTAGTTGCCACAGGCATTTCCAACCCCGTCATCCCCGCCCCAGGCTGTAAAAATATCGCCACAGTCATGCCAATACATAGCGAAATTGCACTTGTCACGACATAACAAGTCATCAACTTCAAAACATATCTCCCCACTTGTCCCGTACCCTGAATCCGGTTTAAGCCAAGAATCAATGATGAGAAGATTAACGGCACAACTACAAATTGAATGATCCGCAAAAATCCTGATCCGATTGGTGCTAATAGATATCGATCTAATGGTTCGATCGCCAGCGGGAATGTAGTATTTAGAACAGTCCCAAACATCATGCCGACGGCAAGGGCAGTGAGGATTAGTGTAGACAAACTCATAGGTAGGGAGTAGAGGGTAGAGGATAGAGGGTAGATGCGTTATGGACGATCGCTGAATTTGTATGGCTTTGACATCTATGCGCGAATAAGGCATCAATCAAAACTTAGCACAAAAATTTACAAGACCTGTTGCGCCGATGACGAAGTTTCAGGCAAAAGCCAACATCCTAATCCCAAACCCTAAAGCCTACCCCTGTTAAGGTGAGTTTATTTACGATCGCTTTGATACCGTTAAGCACAGCCTGC
>JANYIT010000097.1 GCA_025358725.1 Chamaesiphon sp. GL140_3_metabinner_129_sub | reverse complement strand
TGAATTTCAAGAAAGGCGTTGATGCTGCCAAGCAGAAGCTAGGAGATCGACTCAAAACTAATAAATGGCTGATGGGTTTGCTAGTGGCAATCCCGCTTGCTGGTGGTCTGAGTTATATTGCCTACAACCAATTGGTGACGGCACCCCAACAACGGGCACAGCGAAAGATTCAGACGGCAGCAGTCACGCGGGGCAATCTCGAGATCGTCGTCTCCGCCAATGGTACTGTGCAACCCGAAAGTTCGGTCAATGTCAGTCCCAAAACCTCTGGTGTCTTGAAGCAGTTGCTGGTCAGAGAGGGCGATTTTGTCAAACCAGGGCAGATTGTTGCCTATATGGACAATTCAAACCTCCAAGGTCAATTACTCCAGTCTAGGGGCAACCTGGCGGCTGCTCAAGCGAACTTGAACAAGGTCATCGCGGGGAATCGATCGCAAGATATCGCCCAAGCGCAAGCTCAGGTAGATGAAGCCAACGCTAGTTTGCAAAAGCTAATCGCGGGCAATCGATCGCAAGATATCGCTCAGGCACAAGCCAACCTAAATAAAGTCCAAGCCACCTACAGGCAAGCAGCCGAAGATCTGCGCCGCAACCAAAAATTACAAGCACAGGGAGCAATCTCTCAACAAGCCTTGAGTCTGGCTCGATCGACTAGTGATAGTGCCCAAGCGCAAGTAGAGCAGAGCCAGCAAGCTCTAAATCTACTCAACGCTGGCTCGCGTCCTGAAGATATCGCTCAAGCTAAAAGCGTCCTCACCCAGCGACAACAGGCATTAAACCTCCTCAAAGCCGGATCGCGCCCTGAAGATATCGCCCAAGCCCGCGCCCAAGTCATGGCAGCCCAGGGTGCAGTCGCGATCGCTCAACGGAATATCGACGACACCACAATCCGTGCCCCCTTTGCAGGAATTATCGCTCGTAAATATGCCGATCCTGGTGCCTTCGTCACTCCCACCACGGCGGGTAGTGCGGTGACTTCGGCAACCTCATCTTCGATTCTGGCTTTAGCATCTACCAATGAAATCGTGGCGCAGGTGGCCGAAGCCAGTATTGCTCAGATTCGCGTCGGACAGGTAGCGGTAATTAAGGTGGATGCTTATTCTGGCAAAACCTTTGAGGGCAAGGTGACACAAGTTGCTACTCAGTCATTGGTTCAACAAAATGTAACCAGTTTTGAGGTGAAGGTAGCAGTTGCTGACCCCGAAAAACTGCTCAGTCAAGGGATGAATGTGACGATCGATTTCCAAGCTGGTCGATTGAATCAGGTGCTGATTGTGCCGACGGCTGCGATCGTCCAAGAGAAAACAGCTCAGGGTGTATATGTGGCGAAAGCAGGCGGCGATCCGGTGTTTACGCCGATCGTGGTGGGAACGACTGTTAATGATAAGACTGAGGTTAAGTCTGGTTTAACTGGGAACGAACGAGTTTTACTTAGCTTTCCACCCGGAACCCGTAAGGTAACAGCGATTACAGGTGGCGGGGGTAAATAGCCGGAAATTACAATCTTAGAAACTACCATTTGTGGATACTTGAATTTATGCGTAGATCTACCCACCCCACCCTGCGGGCACCCCTCCGTTCGCGAAGCGTCTCCCCCAGGAGAGGAGGGGATTTGCCGGATAAGTCTCTTTTGCGTCCGTCTCGCCGTAGTAAGCGCAAGATTTCGCTGCTGGAAATATTTTTGATGGCAGTGGAAACCCTATGGAGTAATAGAGTCCGCAGTGGATTGACGATGCTGGGTGTAATTATTGGGATATCCTCTGTCATTGCAATTACTTCGATCGGTCAGGGTGTCCAAAAATCCACCGAGCTACAAATTCAGGCATTGGGTACCAATATCCTCCAGGTGTCAGCAGCATCGGCGCGAACGGGTGGGATCAGTCAGGGGGCTGGTTCGGCTAGTACGCTTACCTGGGAAGATGCTCAGGCGATCGCCAAGCAAGTCCCCGCCGCTACAGCGGTGGCTGCATATCTACAACGCCAGAATATTCAGGTGGTGCGGGGCAATATTAACATTGCAACAACGGCAATAGGCGCAGATTTGAACCTGCCAGTTGTCAGAAATCTTCACACGCAACTAGGGGCATTTTTCCGCAAAGAGGATTTAAACATCGCCAAACCAGTCGTTGTCCTTGGTTCAAAAGTTCGGAATGACTTGTTTGCGCCATCCGAAAATCCGCTCGGTGCCGATATTCGGGTTCGGGGCAACCGCTACACTGTTATCGGCGTAATGGAGTCGAAAGGATCGCTCGGCGGGCAAGATGCCGATGACATTATTTATATACCACTGACTAATATGTCCGCTGAAATTGTGGGTAAAAATTCCCTTACAGGTACGGCTATTAATGGTTTCTTGCTCCAATCTAGCAATGCCGACCAGCTCGAAGCCGCACAATTTCAGGTGACGAATGTGCTCCGACTGCGCCATAATATTCGTCCACCCAAAGAGGATGATTTTCGCGTTACCAATCAAGTGGATCTGATTAAAGCTTTCACGGATATTACGAGTTCGTTGACGTTGATGGTCGGTGCGATCGCCGGAATTTCACTAGTCGTTGGTGGGATTGGCATCGCCAATATCATGCTGGTATCTGTGATGGAACGAACGCGCGAAATCGGTCTGCGGAAAGCAGTCGGGGCAACTAGCGGCGCGATTCTCAATCAATTTTTGATGGAATCGATCGTGATTTCGAGTATTGGTGGCTCGATCGGGATTGGATTGGGTGTCGCCATTGCTTTCGCTGTCGCGACAATCTTCAAATTTCCCTTTGTGGTGTCGCTATTATCAGTGGTGGTAGGTTTTGTCCTTTCGCTGATTGTGGGTGTATTAGCGGGCGGCATTCCTGCCCGTAATGCGGCTAAATTAGACCCGATCTTGGCACTACGTGGGGATTAAATAACGATGGCAAGCATGATTTCTCTGGAGAACATTACCAAAACCTATCACTTGGAATCGATCGAGGTTCCAGTCCTCAAACTTATTAATTTATCGATCGAGGAAGGCGAATATGTCGCAATTATGGGGGCTTCTGGTTCGGGAAAATCGACCCTGATGAATATTATCGGTTGTCTCGACAGGCCAAGCAGTGGGCAATATTTTTTAGCAGGTCAAGATCTGACTACCCTTGATGATGATGAACTTGCCGATATTCGCAATCAGTATATTGGGTTTGTGTTTCAACAGTTCAACCTCTTGCCAAGGCTCACATCTTTAGCGAATGTGATGCTACCGATGATTTATGCCGATGTCGATAAGTCGCAGCGAGTCGAACAAGCTACAGAAGCATTAGTCCAAGTCGGTTTGAGCGATCGCATCCAGAACCGCCCCAATCAGCTTTCTGGCGGACAACAGCAGCGCGTCGCGATCGCTCGTGCTTTAGTCAATCATCCCGCTCTAGTCCTAGCAGACGAACCGACTGGCGCGTTGGATTCCACCACTTCTGAGGAGATTATGAACCTACTGACAGAGTTAAATCAACAAGGTACGACGATCGCGATCGTTACTCATGATGCTAATGTCGCCGCTAGGACAAAACGGATAATTCGGATGGTGGATGGGGTGATTATCGAGCAGGAAAAATAGTTGTCAAATCTGGATAATTTATAAGTTTAAACTCACAATTTAATTTTCAAGTATTTATTTGCTTTCAACAAAATAAGTAATATATTTTTAATTAATCTAATCGCCAAAATCTGTCAAGCATACTTATTTTAAGCTGGCTTTTTAATCTCAGGTTTCCTGTACATATTGACTCGATCGGTAGCTGAAAACTCGCTATCTTGAGAGATGGAATCCCTCGATTGCCACTGATAAAATAGAAGGAATTACATATCTAAATTTTTATAATGCAATTTAAAAAACTCGCGATATTTTTACCACTAGCTTTAGTTGGTCTGTTAGCCCAAGAAGTTAATGCTCAGGTCAAGCAAAATCGTTTGCGAAATACACTCACAGGATCGGGTTATTGTTTAGATATTATCAATGATGGGGATAATAATAAAGTGACTATGACTAGATGCGGTAACGTTTCTGGACAACACTGGAGTTTAACAGCTAGTGAGACAAACCCTCAAGCTTATCGTTTGCAGACTCCACTTACAGGTACTGACAATTGTTTAGCGACGATCGATGATGGTAAAAACGACCGACTGACGATCGCTAAATGTAACGATACACCCGGACAACTTTGGAGCATTACACCTAGCAATGCGAATCCTGGTTCCTCTGGCTATTCTAATTTACGGAATGAGCTTACAGGCGCGAATAAGTGTTTGAAAATTATTAATGACGGTAGAAACAATAAACTGACGATGGCTACATGCAGTAATGTCGCCGGACAAAGCTGGAGAATTACTAAAACTCCTTAATTAGTGCCTTAGCACAGCCTCTCGCGAGAGAGAATCATCAAAAATAGAGGCAAAGGGCGAGGATAATTGTACTGCTATAAAATCAGGTTGTTACGAGTTTTCCTCACAAGTTTCTCATCTTGTTTTAATATTATGAGAGCTAATAAGTTATCTTGTAACTCACGAGAGCAAAATATATGAAATGGCAACAATTAATCTTAGCTTTTATAGCCACTATTTGCTTGATTTTTGCTGGAAATGCTTTGGCACAGACAGATATTAATATTAATAATACTAACCTGATTCGCTTTGGTGGCAGTGTCACTGTAGCAGAGAATCAAACTGTCGAAAATGCTCATGCTTTTGGTGGGAGTGTAACGATCTCCCCTAATGCTAGAGTTTTGGACACAGCCATTGCTTTTGGTGGCGATGTCATCCTTAAAAAAGGGGCGCGGGTAGACGGTGATGCTTATTCCTTTGGCGGCAAAATCATTCAGGAACCAGGCGCGATTATTAGTGGCGAACGCGCTACATTCAGCGACACACATGGCATGATGTCTGACTCTTATGGGAGACGAAGTTTCTTTCCCTGGTATTTCTTCAATGCTATTTTCAGAATTAGTGCCGCTGTAGTAGCAGCGATTCTCGGACTAATTATCTTGCAAACCAGTCCGCAGTTTTTACCGAATTTAGCTACAAAGTTGCGTCAATATCCTGGTTTGGCAGCTCTGTGGGGGATTGGTGCGATTTTATCAATTATCTTTGGCACTGTGTTTCTGGCAATTACGTTAATTGGGATTCCCTTGATTCCAATTCTGAGTTTGAGTGCGGTTGTTACTTCTTTAGTCGGTTCGCTGGGAGTAGCTTTGTTTGTCGGTCAACGCATCGATAAACATAGCCAGCAGTCAGCATTACAACAGTTCTTAATTGGTTTGGCGATCTTGACAGTTCTGACACTGATTCCGTTTCTGGGAGGGTTAGTAGTTTTCCTGATTAATCTATTTGGTTTGGGTGTCATCTTGCTCTGGAAATTTGGTAGACAACAACCTCAAATGGCGGCTTAGATACGCTAGATCCCCGACTTCTCGAAGAAGCCTTTGGATCTGTCCTCACTAAATATTACTCGATCGAGAAAACCACCATGATTACTCACAAAACTAAAGAAGTTTCACTCGATGAACTATGGGAATCAGCCCCTATCTGCGAACGAATATTCAATCCCGAATCCCTGACAAATCTACCTGTAACTGCTCGACGATATCTAGAACACGCAATTGCACCCAGAACAAAGCTTGCTGCTGCGGTGCGCTTGAAAATGCACGGCGAAATTAAATTAAAAAAGTGGATTCCATTCACAGCCGAGCAAGTCATTTGTTGGGAGCATGGACTGATTTGGAGTGCTACAGCATGGATGAATGGCTTCTTGCCCATCGTCGGATCGGATCGTGTTATCGACGGGATCGGTGCGATGCAGTGGAAGTTGCTCGGATTATTCCCTGTCATGACGGCGGATGGTGCAGATATTACACAGTCTGTTATTGGTCGCCTCCAAGCAGAGTCAATGTGGCTACCGTCTGTGTTATGTGGCGATGAGGTTTCATGGACGAGCACAGAGTCATCAGAGCTAGACTCCAGCTTACATTCCAGTTTTGTCGTGCAAGGCGAACGAGCCGAATTAGATTTCAAGATCGACCGAACAGGTCGTCTCAAGACTTTCAAGTTACCACGGTGGGGCAATCCAGACGGTGGTGAGTTCCGTGAGGTGGACTTCGGTGGAATTTTAGAAAAAGAGGGCACATTTTGCGGCTACACCATCCCGACCTGCCTACGGATTGGGTGGTACTTTGGCTCTGAGCGGTTTGAGTCAGAGGGCGAGTTTTTCCGCTGTACAATCGATGATGCAATCTATCGGTAGTGGAAGATTCAAGCACTAATTAGGGAAAGTAGAATGAAAAGACTTTTGAGGAATAAACCTGCGATTAAACTATCTCTATTATTTACAACAGTAGTTGCTTTGAGTATTTGGGTGAGAAGTAATCCGATTTTTATTCAGCACGAAAAATCATCAGTTCCCGTTACAATTTCCACAACTATTTCCAATAATTTAGCCCAACAAATTCAACCGCAAGTCTATTGGTTAAAATCGAATCAAAACAAACTAACTCTAGTTGCCAAATCATTACCATCAAGCACATTTGGTTCTACACCACAGCAAGTATTAACAACTGCGCTCCAAAAGCTACTATCAGCTCAACCGCGTGACGATTTGACTAGTACCATTCCTAAAGGTACCAAACTTCTGAGTTTACAAGTTCGCGCTGATGGTGTGCATGTTAACTTATCACCAGAATTTCGCGCTGGTGGTGGTAGTACGTCGATGATTTATCGAGTTGCACAGGTAATTTATACGGCTAGCAGTCTCGATTCTAATGCTAAAGTTTTTATCTCTGTCGGCGGACAATCGATTGACGATCGCCATCCGTTAGGCGGTGAAGGATTAATTTTGCAACAACCGACTACCCGCTATCGGTTTGCTGCTGATTTTCTCTAATTTGTAAACATAATTAACAACAGTAATTAATAACATGAACGTACCAAATGACAATTTTCAAGAAAACGTCGAAACAATCCAGTCTGAATTAGTAACTGGAGAACATGAAGAAAAAACGGCAGAAAAGATTGGTGTAGAAGAATTTAGTATTCATGGTGATGCCTTGGGTGCCAAAATCAAAGAACTGATTCATCAAGGCAACATTCGGCGGATTATTCTCAAAAATGAAGATGGTCATATATTAATTGAAATCCCCTTAACTGTTGGCGTGGTGGGTGGTGCCATCAGTGCGGCTTTTTTCCCGATTCTGGCTGCGGTGGGATCGATCGGGGCGATGGTCGCTCATCTAACGATCGTGGTAGAAAAACGAGAATAACCTCACGATCGAGCGCAAGGACACCTCAATGTAGTCCTTGCCAACGCGTAGCGTCTCATTCCGAGAATAGGCTCTCGGCTACGAACTCTAAACCTACCCCTATTGACCGATCTATTTTTCAGCAACAATCTATATTTTTAGAGTATAAAAACTTTATAAGGATCGACATTATAAAGAAAATATTTTTCTTTGTTACGATTGATAATAAATCCAATTTTAAATAATAAAATACTGGTGAAGATCGACGAAATCTGGACTAACACTCTAGCTTTTCTGGGACAGGCTTGGTGGGTCGAAGTTTTGACCACTCAGCCCCGATGTACTTACTACTTTGGCCCCTTTGGTGGTGCAGAGTCAGCGAAACTAGCGGTGTCTGGCTATATCGAAGACCTCGAAGGTGAATCTGCTCAAGGAATTAAAACCCAAGTAAAACGCTGTCATCCAGACCGACTTACTATCGAACACGATTTAGAGGATTGAAGACCGCTGTAAGAGCAGAGTGACTCCTCTTTATACCCAAAAGTCGCTACTACGGTGAATTTCAGCCCATTCATATAGCCTTAACCTTGGGCAATCTATTTACAAATCGAAGAATTGAAATAATACTCTTGAGGCTAGAACGCTTATTCAGCAATCGTTATAGAGTCAAGAATGCGATCGGGTCATTTTCCCACACAACTTCCTCATGTTTACATACTTCAATAAGTAGAACAAGTAGATAATCAACATGACAAAAAAGAAAATAGACATTAGCCCATCCAGCGTCGCAGGTATAGAAAAACAACATCAAAACGAAAAAGAGTATCGACTTTTAATAGAACTTTATTTGTCGCAATCTCGCAATCGAGATCCTAAATGGAATTCTATAGAGATACGGAGAAGCACTCGGTGGGACTGGCAAAGGTTAGAAATGTTGGAAATGCAGAAACGCTAAGATGATTTTCGGCTGGTAGCTTCCTCAAGTTCATATAATTTAACGGACAAGGTAGATATTAGCATGAGTGAATTGTCACCGGACAGACAAAAATATTTTACCGAGAGATCTAAAAGCAACGAGCGAAATGAATCTAAAATTCATGTCAAAAATCGACATATTGAAGAAACCAGGAAGCTGCAATTAAGCCACGAGAGGAGACAAGAAGAAATAATCAGAGGTAACTATCCAGACAAGGGAATATTATTAAATATAATTGGAATCGAACAAAAAAAAGAAAGAGATTTGTTAAGGGCACAGCATGTCCAGGAATTGGCAGAATTAAAAGTAGAATTTTTTCCAGGATTCGATCGGCAACAACAGAGAAGAGAAGTACAAAATTGGTCGGACGAGAATGGAGGCTTAATAAATCGCGAGGATAAATAGGCGAACATTCCGTGCCGATCGCTCGAATACCAATGCGGTTAAGATTGAATTAAAAGCTCTTAGCTGTGGTTTGACATATATGACTAAAATACATATATGGCAAGCATTTTAAGCAAATTGCCACTTTCGATCTTTGAGTCAATCCACCAGTTTTTTAAGTTTATTTTCAGATAATAATCGTTGGCATAGCCGCGCCGCGAGGTAATCGACCTGCTAGGTCTAGAGCATTATAATTAAATATGGCAGTTTCCAATCCAGATCTTCAAGACTTTAATCCCATTAGTTTAAAATCTCCATTGGTTCATGTCTCGACGGAGATCCAATCTCATGGCATATTGCTAGTTTTGCAAGAGCCAAATTTAAAGATTTTACAAGCTAGCAATAATACGATCGGTGCATTTGAAGTCTCCCCAGGTCTTGTCATCGGAAAGCCATTGGAGAAATTTTTAGATGTTTTCCAGGTCGAGCAATTTCGAGCGGCATTGGCAGACCGGAGTTTCGAGCGTAGCAATTACACGAAAGTATGGGTAACAAAATCTAAAGATAATTACAGCATATTTGATGCTGTTTTTCATCGGAGTCCCGATGGCTATTTAATTCTAGAATTGGAACCAACTCAAAAAGACGCGCATATTCCCTTTCAAAGTTTTTATCATTTAGCGAAAGCGTCGATTATGCAAGGGCGAGGCGTTACCGATAGTCAATTGACAGCAACTGCCGATTTACCTGCTTTCGGTCAAATTATGGTCGCAGAAGTGCGGAAGCTAACTGGATTCGATCGCGTCATGCTCTACAAGTTTGCTGCGGATGGACATGGTGAAGTCATCGCTGAGGATAAAGTAGTCGAAATGGATTCTTACCTGGGCTTGCATTTCCCAGAGCCAGATATTCCTCAACCAGAGCGGGAGATGTTTCTCTCTAACCGGATTCGGGCGATCTCTGACGTTCGGGCTGAGTCCGTGCAACTGATTCCCGCTCTCAATCCGCTAACGAAGAAACTTACGGATCTGAGCCGCTCCATGCTCCGCAGTCCCGATCCTTGTCATGCTGAATACCTCCAGAATATGGGTGCGAGTGCCTCCTTGACGATTTCCCTCATCAAAGATGGACGCTTGTGGGGAATTATCACCTGTCATCATCAGACAGCCAAATTCGTATCTTATGAGTTGCGGAATGCTTGCGAACTGCTCGGACAGGTAATTTTCGACCGGATTTCGACGATCGAAGATATTCCTGACTATAGCTATTACTCAAAATTAGCTTATATCCGCTCGATGGGGATCGAGCGGATGTCGCAATCCGCAACGGGATCGCCTGAGTCAAAGGCGAGTTTCATTGATGCGTTAATGGGACAATCACCCAATCTCTTGGATCTCTTCGATGCTGGGGGTGCCGCAATTTGTGTTGGCGGTCGATGGACGACAATCGGTGAAACTCCCCCGCCAGCCGCACTCGATGACTTGGTGCGATGGTTGACCGAAAATGTTAAAGATGATGTATTTACCACCGACTCACTTCCACTTCTAGCTAACAATCCCGTTGGTGGAGAGCGATGTAAAGATGTTGCTATTGGGATGCTGGCAATTTCCTTGTCGCCAGACAGTTATGTGTTGTGTTTCCGTCCTGAAGTAATTCAAACGGTGAACTGGGGTGGGAATCCAGAGCAGACTCACCAAGAAGAAGTCGCAGCCGATGGCAATGTGCGCGTGAGTCCGCGCAAATCTTTCCAATTGTGGGAAGAAGAAGTACGGCTGCATTCGCTCCCTTGGCAAGCAGTAGACATCGCCGCCGCTGTCGAATTACGCAAATCGATCGTCAATATTATCCTCCGTCAAGCTGAAGCTGCTTTGCGGCAAAGCGAACAAAGACTGCGGGCGATTTTTGACGGTACTTTTGAGTTAATTGGCTTGCTCGATGCCGAGGGGATGTTGCTCGAAATTAACCGTACTGCCTTATTAGCAGTCGCGGCAACATCAGATGAGGTCATCGGTCGATCGTTTTGGACGACTCCCTGGTGGACTTATTCCCCCACTGCGCTGCAACTGCAAATCCAACAAGCGATCGTTCGAGCGGCTACAGGCGAATTAGTGCGGTTTGAAGCCAATCCTGTCCTCGCCGATGGCACCAACATTTGGATCGATCTTACCATCACACCGATCTGCGATTCTACGGGAAAAGTCGTGATGCTGATTGCCGAGGGGCACGACATTAACCAGCAGAAACAGACCGAAAATTCTCTCCGAGTGAGTGAGACTCGCTATCGCACGTTAGTCGCAACTGCACCTGTCGGCATTTTTCAAACCGATGTTGCCGGAAATTGTCTATTTATCAATCAGCAAGGTCTAGAATTAACAGGAGCATCACAGTCGGAAGTTTTGGGTCGAGGTTGGGCAAGCTCCATCCATCCCGACGATCTCACGCGCGTATTTGCCGCGTGGGATAGTACTGTCGTAGTCAACCAACGATTTGGATTGGAGTATCGATTGATGACCCCCCAGGGGCAAGTAAACTGGGTCTCTGGCTATGCGATCGCCATTGAGGATGAAGCTGGAAATATTACTGGCTATCTGGGCACTCTCACCGATATCACCGAGAAAAAGCGATTAGAGCAGCAGTTTCTCCGCGCCCAACGCTTGGAAAGTTTGGGCACCCTCGCCAGCGGCATCGCTCACGATCTGAATAATGTGCTGACACCGATTGTCGGTGCTGCCCAGCTTTTACAAGTTACCCTCCCGACATTAGACGAGCGCAGTCAGAGGCTGCTGACGATGTTAGTCGAAAGTTCGTTACGTGGGAGTAGTTTAGTCAAGCAAATTCTCACATTTGCGCGGGGGGTGGACGGTGAACGCACGGTCTTAAAACCACAGCACATTCTCGTCGAAACAATCGACATTGCCCGCCAAACTTTCCCCAAATCGATTGAAATTAGCTTGGATCTGCCCGTTGAGGATCTCCAGGTGGTGTGTGTCGATGCAACCCAAATTCATCAGGTCTTCATGAATTTATTTTTGAATGCGCGGGATGCCCTGCCGCATGGCGGATCGATTACGGCAACTGCTAAAAATCTGGTAATCGATGACACAAATGCCAAGCTACACGTCAATATTCGCGCTGGATCTTATGTCACAATCGAGATCGCCGATACTGGCGTAGGTATCGATCGTCAGGCGATCGATCTGATTTTTGATGCGTTTTATACTACCAAAGAGCTGGGAACTGGTCTAGGGTTATCGACAGTCTTGGGCATTATCAAAGCTCACGATGGCGATCTTCATGTCGATAGTGAAGTCGGGCGCGGTACTTGCTTTACCATCTATCTACCTGCGGTAACTAATAGTGAGGAAAAACAGTTAGTAGCGAAACCAGAATTATTCGATGGTAAGGGGCAATTAGTTTTAGTAGTAGATGATGAATTTTCAATCCGTGAGATGATTAAAGATTCATTAGAAATGTATAATTACCGAGTGATGTTAGCTAGTGATGGTATGGAAGCGATTGCCCTGTACGATCGAGAGTGGGAGCAAATCGCAGTAGTATTGTTGGATATGATGATGCCAAACCTCCACACACCATATATCATTCGGGCATTGCAGCGGATTAATCCCGCCGTTAAAGTTGTCGCGATGAGTGGTACGTCGGCGAATGAATCGATCGTCGAGCGGTACGATCTCGGCGCATTTTTGACTAAACCATTTATGACAACAGAAATGTTATCTACATTAGCAAATCTCGAACTCAATCTAAAAGTCGATCGTAGCAAATGATTGACCAGATGACTAATATTTATACCTAACGTTGCCCATTACCCGCCGCAGAGAACCTTTGCATCATCACCAATTCTCTTGCGAAGAGGCTCGCGGGAACGACTCTCAGCGATCGGTGTGCTTGGGCGGTGTTATCTTGCACCACTTGACCAACTAATTTATTCGAGCATCTCCAGGTTGCGGACTGCACCACGATCTGCGCTAGTAGCCAGTAGAGCATAAGCCTTGAGTGCTGCTGTTACCCGTCGCGGACGCGGTTGTGCGGGCTTCCAAGCATCTTTACCTTTGGCTTCCATCGCTTCTCGACGGGTGGCTAATTCTGCCGCTGATAAATCTACATGAATGCGACGATTGGGGATATCGATCTGGATCGAATCACCATCCTGCACCAAGGCAATATTGCCACCTGCTGCCGCCTCTGGCGAAGCATGACCGATCGAGAGTCCCGAAGTCCCACCCGAAAAGCGACCATCGGTTAATAAGGCACACACCTTGCCTAAATCCTTGGATTTGAGATAACTAGTCGGGTAGAGCATTTCCTGCATCCCTGGCCCACCGCGCGGCCCTTCATAGCGAATCACCACCACATCGCCCGCTTTTACCTCATCGCTGAGAATGCCATTGACAGCCGCATCTTGGCTTTCATAAACCCGCGCCCGACCCGTAAACACGAGCGCACTCTCGTCTACGCCTGCGGTCTTGACAATACAACCGCGCTCCGCCAAATTTCCATAGAGTACAGCCAGCCCACCCTCTTGGCTGTAGGCATTTTCGGCACTGCGAATACAACCCTCTGCTCGATCGAGATCGAGTGTATCCCAGCGGGTCGATTGACTGAATGCTTGCTGAGTCGGAATCCCCGCTGGCCCCGCTTTGAAAAAGGTATGAACGGCTTCATCCTCAGTCCGCGTAATATCCCAGCGATCGATCGCATCTCTGAGCGTCGGACTGTGAACGGTGGGTAGGTCTGGATGGAGCAGTCCGGCTCGATCGAGTGCGCCTAGAATGCTGGGGATACCGCCAGCTCGATGAACATCCTCCATGTGATACTTCTGGATGTTCGGTGCCACTTTGCAGAGTTGGGGCACTTGGCGAGAAAGCCTGTCGATATCGTCCAAAGTGAAATCGACCTCCGCTTCATGTGCAGCAGCTAACAGATGCAAAATAGTATTAGTCGAGCCGCCCATCGCGATATCTAGCATCATGGCATTCTCGAACGCCTTGAAACTAGCGATCGATCGGGGTAATACCGACTCATCATCTTGCTCGTAGTAGCGGCGCGTAATGCTGACAATGGTGCGGGCGGCATTGAGGAACAGATCCTTGCGATCGAAATGAGTCGCTAAGACAGTCCCATTACCAGGTAAAGCCAGACCGATCGCTTCGGTGAGACAATTCATCGAGTTGGCGGTGAACATCCCTGAACAGGAGCCACAGGTGGGACAGGCAGAACGCTCGTATTCTGCGACTACCTCGTCGCTAATTCGACTATCAGCGGCAACCACCATCGCGTCTACCAAGTCTAGTTTATGTTCCGATAGCTTGGTCTTACCCGCCTCCATCGGGCCGCCAGAGACAAATATAGCGGGGATGTTCAGCCGTAGAGCAGCCATCAACATCCCAGGGGTAATTTTGTCACAGTTGGAAATGCAGACCAGCGCATCGGCACAGTGGGCATTGACCATATACTCGACCGAATCGGCGATAATTTCCCGCGAAGGCAGACTGTAGAGCATCCCGTCATGCCCCATCGCAATACCATCGTCCACCGCGATCGTGTTGAACTCCTTCGCGACACCACCCGCTGCTTCGATCTCCCGACACACCAATTGACCCAGATCTTTGAGGTGAACGTGTCCGGGCACGAATTGGGTAAAGGAATTGGCAACTGCAATGATGGGCTTCTCAAAATCTTCAGTTTGCATCCCAGTAGCCCGCCAGAGGGCGCGGGCACCCGCCATATTGCGTCCGTGGGTGGATGTTTTCGATCGATAGGTTGGCATGATGCTTCCCGCTAGCTAGGAGTTCCTAATAATATAGATCTTCACGCTGAAACTAAAAATAAGCGAGATGCGTTCTCAGCTCAAATAAGAGACAGAAGGATTCACTTAAAACTAGAAAGTTGATTTTTAATACTGTTTGTCTCACCAATTTCTCAGCTTTTCCACCAAGAACTTAGCAAGATAACTATTTATTATACGGAAACTTTTCATCTATTCCCTAGAAATCGGCATGATATCCAGAAACTTTTTGGATATCACCCAAATTGGGATATTATCTGGAACTAAAATTGTGACCATATAAACACGTTAAGGTGGTAAGTATCGGATTTGCTTTGAGCGATCGGAATCTGAGCCACAAGCAGTAGAAATAGTCGATCATCACTAATTTGGAGAACGTCATCATGGTTTGTACTCCCACAAATCGTGTTTGGGATTTGCAAATATTTTAAATCTAATTATGACCTCATCTCGTCGGCGTAGCCTCTCCTCTGGAGAATCGACTCGCCCTCAACTAACAAGCAACTTGCCTGTAGGTAACGATTTAAACCCTGCTTGGCATACACTGACGATCGATCGAACATTAGCACAACTCGAAACAGACGCTCGAACGGGTTTAACCGCTCGACAAATAGCCCAACTACAACAAGAATTCGGCGCAAATGAATTAGTAGCAACGGCTAGTCGTCAATGGTGGCAGATTCTCCTCGACCAATTTACCAATATTATGTTAGTAATGTTGATGGTTGTGGCGGTGGTTTCTGGTATCTTTGATTTCATGGAAATTCAGGCGGGAAAGACAACTGGATTGCCCTATAAAGATACGATCGCCATTCTATCAATTGTCATCCTCAATGGAATTTTGGGTTATTTCCAAGAAAGTCGCGCCGAACAAGCATTAGCCGCACTCAAACGGATGTCTGCACCTAAAGTAAGGGTATTGCGCGACAGTAGGATTAGCGAAATTGATGGGCGGGAATTGGTACCTGGAGACGTAATTCATCTTGAAGCTGGCAACCAATTAGCCGCAGATGCTCGATTGATTGAATCGGTACAACTCCAAATTCGAGAATCCGCACTGACAGGGGAAGCCACCGCTAGTAGTAAAACCGCCCAGACAGAATTAGCCGCTGATACACCTTTAGGCGATCGAGTAAACTTAGTCTATCAAGGAACTGAAATCGTCACTGGGCGGGGTATTGCCGTTGTCACCGCGACAG
>JANYIT010000155.1 GCA_025358725.1 Chamaesiphon sp. GL140_3_metabinner_129_sub | reverse complement strand
TAAGCGACTGGCTCGTAAAACCATCTGCTTTTCTAAATCTGTTGTGATGCACGATATTGTGATTGGTTTGTTTATCAATCGGTTTGAATTTGGGTGTGCCATTTAACCTCCTCTCCACAGATCTAGAACATTACCGATTTTTCTTTCTTCAATAGATCAGCCCTGCCTTTTCAAGGGGGGCTAGGGGGGATTCTCTAGGGTTTACGAGTGCTAAACTATACTTTTCAAACATCCTCTTAGGGATTAGCACCTAAGATTGATTTAATCCCTTCCATTGTTGCTGGCACACTACTAGGGTCCATAAATAGCACCTTGCTGCTGTCGCTCTTGCCAATAGTAGATCCCATTTCTAGATATCCTAAGGCTAAGAGGATTTCGATCGATCTTTTGGATTCAGGATTGTCTTGAAGCTGTTTGCCAATAATACCAGCCGAAGCAGCCACTCCTTGAGCCTTGAGGATCTGCTGTTGACGTTCGGCTTCCGCCCCTAGTAGTACTGATTTTTGTTGTGCCTCAGCATCCAGCAGCAAGGCATCTGCCCGACCTTTTGCGGCATTTACTGCCGATTCGCGTTCCCCTTCCGATGTCAAAATTGCCGCCCGTTTTTTCCGTTCCGCAGACATTTGTAATTCCATTGCATCCATTACCGCTTTTGCTGGAATCAAATCGCGAAGCTCCACACGAGTGACTTTCACCCCCCAAGGATCGGTGGATTTATCCAAATCCTGCAATAGTAGTTCATTGATTTGATTACGAGCGGTAAAGGTTTCATCCAATGATAACTGCCCCATTTCTGCTCGAATTTGGGTCAGTACCAAATTAATCATCGCTGACTGGAGATTTTCGACACGGTAGTAGGCTTTTTCCATATCCAAAATTCGCCAGTAAACCACCGCATCTACTGTCACGGAGACATTATCCCTAGTAATACATTGTTGGGGTGGAATATCAATTACTCTTTCTCGAACAGTTTGCTGAAAAGAAACTCTTTCCACCATCGGAATCAAATAATTTAATCCAGGCTGGAGCTTTTTGCCTGTATATTTCCCCAGTCTTTCTACTAGAGCTTCATCTCCTTGATTGACAATTTTAATCCCAGACAAACCACCAAAACCGAGAATGGCGGCAATCATTAAAGCAAATGGTTCCATAATAGTGAGAACTCTAAAAGTTAGTTATGGTAATAATTTTTGATTGTTATTTAGGTTTTAAAGTCTGCTTTGAATCAACCCTAATTCCTTTCTAACAAATGCATGGGCATGACAATTAGCGTGGTACCTTCACGATCGACTACATGTAACTTATCATGGGCTTCGATCGATTCTACTCCATCAGCACATCTTGCTTGCCAAGAGGCTCCTTCATATAGTACCCGCCCAGTTTGGTTTGGCATCATCGCCGTCAGAGCTTCCGCTTCGGTAGATGCTTGAATCCTCCGAGAGGTGCGCTTTTTATTGATGCGATAACCCAACACTACCAATCCGCAGGACAATAACATCCAGATCGCTATTTGTATCCCCAACCATGAGGGTACGACCAACGCCACCAGTGACACGAGCAAGGCACTCACACCCATGCAAACTGCTGTAAATGCAGTGGGTACCATTAGCTCTAACAGACACAGTGCAGTGCCCACGATCAGCCACAATCCACTTGGGCTAATCTCTATTCCACCGATCGTAATTTGACTCAACCACATCATATTTAGTTTAGATCGATCGTCTATTTCTACAATAACCAACGAAACCCAAAAATAACCAAAAGTGATGATTGTTCATTGGCTGTAGATTAATGTGGTTGTCAATATGGCGAACCATCTTTGTGCCTAAACTCCCATTTTTCTTCAACCCACAGTGCCTGTAAATCATCATCGGGATACACACCAGCATCTCCTAAGCTGCGGTCGCCAACTTCCAGGTAAATCACTTCTTCACTGGTGCGATTAATTAATTGGTGTCCATTACCATTACCAGCTTTAAATCCCGCGCACATCCCAGGAGCTAGTTGCGTTTCGCCTGCATCAGTAATTAGTAGGGGATTGCCTTGTAAGATGTAGATGAATTCGTCTTGCTTGGTATGAGCGTGGCGCAATGCTGACACAGCACTGGGTAGAAGGCGCGTGAGATTGACCCCGAAATTTGCCAGCCCAAACAAGTCACCAAGAGCACGTTTTTCTCGACCTACCATCCGTGCGGCGAACGGCTCTGGATAGTTCGATTGTTTTGTTCGTGGGGCAACTTGATTTGCTACAACAGCGATGGGAATATCTCGATCATTCATATGTATTCCTGGCGAATTAGGCTGCTTTTCAAAAACCTCAATTTTGAGTTGGAGTATGCACCTACTGACAGCGGATAATCGATCACAGGCGCAAACTATTCTTTATGGCAACCACGGATACTGACGAAAATTGGGCTGTCGCTTCTCTAGGAATGCTTGCTTGCCCTCAGCACCTTCCTCCGTCATATAGTAAAGTAAAGTCGCATTACCAGCCAATTCTTGTAAGCCAGCTTGTCCATCACAATCAGCATTGAGAGCGGCTTTGAGACAGCGAATCGCGATCGGACTTTTGGCTAAAATCTCCTGTGCCCATTCTACCCCTGCCGCTTCCAATCTGTCGATCGGTACCACACAATTGACTAAACCCATATCCAAGGCTGCTTGAGCATCATATTGACGGCAGAGGTACCAAATTTCCCGTGCCTTCTTTTGCCCAACTATTCGCGCCAAATAACTCGCCCCAAACCCACCGTCGAAACTACCGACTTTTGGCCCAGTTTGTCCGAAGATGGCATTATCAGCCGCAATCGTCAGATCGCAAATTAAGTGTAAAACATGACCACCACCGATCGCGTAACCCCCAACGAGGGCTATTACCGCCTTGGGCATCGATCGAATCAATCTCTGGAGATCTAATACATTCAAGCGCGGAATCCCGTCTGCGCCCTGATAACCTCCATGTCCACGCACCGACTGATCGCCACCGGAACAGAAGGCATATTTACCATCGGTATGGGGGCCTGCACCTGTGAGCAACACCACGCCAATACTGGTATCCTCCCGCGCATCACAAAAAGCATCGTACATCTCAAATACCGTCTGCGGACGGAAAGCATTTCGCTTTTCAGGACGATTGATGGTCACTTTTGCGATACCATCGGCTTTATGATAAAGAATATCAGTATATGATTTGACCGATCTCCAGGTGATTTCCATACTTGGTACGAGACTCTGAAACAAAGTTTAGTTTACCGCGAATTTAGGCTTTAGGCTTTAGGCTCCAGAAAGAGTAGAGACAAAAGTGCCCTTCAATATCTCCCAACTTTCAACTTTCAACTTTCAACTTTCAACTCCCATTTCCCCCCTCCCCATGACAATTTGGCAAGCAGATATTTCTAGTCGTCCTCAGCAAAATGAACAGGGAGAAACCCTATGGGAACTAGTTATTTGCGATGCAGATGGCGGATGGTATCACACGGCCATTTGTCCCCAAAAACAGGTAAATTCTGAGTGGATTGTGACGCAGCTAAAATTAGCAGCCACAGATAATTTACCCGCATTAATTCAAGTTTTTCGCCCGCAAAGTTTGGGCTTAATTCAGACCGCTGGACGGAAATTAGGGATTGCAGTTGTGGCAACACGACGGACGATCGCACTGAAAAAATTATTGCAGCAACAGGCTCAGAGCTATAGTAATCCTAATTATCAACCACTATCGATCGAGTCCCCACCACCATTACCGATTCCAGATTACTTAGTTGGCGACAAATGGCAATTTGTGACACTGACGGCTGGACAATTAGTAGCAGATTTTGATGATCGACCAATCCCGATCGTTTCGATGCCAGACTACTTATTACCGCCCCATTGGGGGCTAGGCGCGAATGTAGCTATCCCTGGCGTAATTATCTACGGCGGCAGACAATCGATGCGGTTAGCGCGATGGATGGCAGAGACAGAGCCTGTCAGCCTCAATTATTTGGGCGACGATCCTGGTGGTTTGGTTTTGGATGCGGGGTTAGCCGATCGATGGGTGATGCTAACATTTAATGATCCTGAAGTTAGTCAAGCCGCTAAACTCTTTGAAGCACGTAAGCGACTCGTACATGGCTTACATTTCCTATTAGTGACTCCCGATGATTCAGGCATCACTGATAGCGGTATCTGGCTGTTGCAAAGTAATTGAGCACAAAAGCCCAATAGTAGGGGCAAGACATTGCCCCTACTACCGGGTTTTTGTGAAGGCAAATAACAGAGGATACCTAGTCTCCAGTCAGCCAGAGATAGTATAGTGACCTGGTTAGATAACGATTAGTCAGTGAGCTGACCGATCGTTCGAGCTGACAATTGGAGCTAGTTTCTGGTTTACACGACGAATCGACTAGATTAGTCGGTAAACTACCCGTTACTTTTTTTGGGCAGAACTACCATTTTGAGCGATCGCGACTTGCAATGTTTGGAGGGCTTTAGCATACTGTGGATCGGCAGCAGTTGCTACTTTAGTCCGATCTTTCACCAATGCTTGGATTTGAGCTTTGGTTAATTTGACCTCTACATCTGGTTTGATCCCAGCATGATTGATATCTTTGCCGCTAGGAGTATAGTACTTGGCGATCGTTACCGCCATCCCAGCACCTTCAATTAACGGACGAACAGATTGAACCAAGCCTTTGCCAAAAGTTTTCGAGCCAACCAATTGGGCGCGTTTGTTATCCTGAAGGGCACCAGAGAGAATTTCGCTAGCACTTGCGGAGCCACCGTCCACCAGTACCACTAGGGGCTTTTTGGTGATAGCGGTATGATTGGCTGACCAAACTTCGCCGGTCCCTTTGCGGTTGACTGTCGAGACGATTTTGCCATCGTCTAGCCACATTCGCGCAATGTCAGTCGCTCCATACAATAAACCGCCAGGATTCGATCGTAAGTCGAGGACATATCCTGTCGCACCTTGGCTTTCGAGTTTCTGAATTGCTGTGCCCATTTCAGTAGCTGCGTTTGCACTAAACTGTTTGAGACGGATATAACCAATTCCACCCAGCTCTTTCGGCCGATATTTAGCTTCAACGGGGTGAATCTCGATTTGTTGGCGCAGTAGATTAAATTCGATGACTTGGCGACCATCGCGTTGAACAGTGAGTTTAACGCTAGTGCCTTCCTTGCCGCGAATCAATTGAACTGCTTGATTAACATCCATACCTACAGTACTTTTCTCATCAATTTTGATGATAATATCTCTAGAAAGGATCCCCGCTTTAGAAGCAGAAGTATCTTCGATCGGGGCAATTACTTCGAGCTTTTTAGTTTTCTCATTCTGGCTCAGTTGAATCCCGACCCCAATTAATTGACCAGAGGTTTCTACCTGAAGATCCCGAAATTCTTTGGGATCCATAAAGCGAGTATAAGGATCGTTGAGATTTTTGAGCATCAACCGCACCGCTTTATACACTTCCTCCTTGTTCTTATAGCTTTTTTGGAGGTATTGCTTGCGGATTGCCCGCCAGTCTTTTTGATTAAAAGTCCCATCGACATACAATCGATCGACGTTCTGCCAGACTTCATCGATTAATTCCTTAGGACTATCCTTGAAGAATGCAACACCTTTGGGAAGATGAAGCCCCGCACCAGTAACTGCTACTGCTGTGAGTACTAATGCTGTGGCACCAATAACTAACCCGTGTTTTTCGATCTTCATGATTCTGGCTAAATTAGCAGGAAAGGAAAATTTAATGTGAGGAGATTACGTTTAATTTAACACATCCGTAAGTCGGGACGTGCGATCGGTCAGTTTACATAATTTTTGATGCCACTATACCCAAAGTATACCCAATGATCGGATCGATTGCTGCCGCCGACAGCAATCGCAAGCACTGTCGTTACTCCGGTTCAACCCATCGATCGTCAGCTTTGATCAAGGCAATCAACTCAGTGACACCATCAGCTTCCGGTACTCGTTTAATCTCATCTCGACCGCGATACAAGGAGATATAGCCAGGTGTTTTGCCAACATATCCATAATCAGCATCAGCCATCTCACCAGGGCCATTGACAATACAGCCCATCACCGCTATGTCCAATCCCACCAGGTGATTGGTTGCATTTCTCACTTCGTGCAGAACTTCTTCGAGATTAAATAATGTCCGACCACAAGAAGGGCAGGCCACATATTCTACCATCGTTTTTCGCAATCCTAGCGACTGGAGAATGCTATAGCAGACGGGAATTTCTTTTTCCGGGGCTTCCGTGAGCGACACCCGAAGTGTATCACCAATTCCTTCAGCTAATAAAGTAGCAATTCCAGCGGTGGATTTAATTCGTCCGTACTCACCGTCGCCAGCTTCTGTTACTCCCAAATGAATCGGATAATCCATCCCAGCTCGATCCATCCGTTGAGCGAGTAGGCGATATGCTGCCAACATTACCGGAACGCGAGAAGCTTTCATCGAGATCACCAGATTATGAAAATCAAAAGATTGACAAATGCGGATACACTCTAGAGCAGACTCCACCATCCCTTCGGGAGTATCCCCATAAGTGAATAACATCCGTTCGGCGAGAGAGCCATGATTGACCCCAATCCGCATCGCTTTATTTTGGTCGCGGAGGGAGATCACTAGCGGTTCGAGCATGTCGCGAATGTTGTCACCAATTTCGGCAAATTCAGCAGGGGTATATTCGGTTCGATCTGGCTTGGGCTTCTCAAATACATATAAACCAGGATTGATCCGCACTTTATCAACATGCTTGGCAACCTCTAAAGCAATTTTCATCCCATTGTGGTGAACATCGGCGACAAGTGGGACAACTTGATATGTATCGATGAGTTTTTGTTTAATTTCGGCTAAAGCCTTGGCATGTGCCATGCTGGGGACAGTAACGCGGACAATTTCACAGCCGATTTCATGAAGACGGCGAATTCCGGCTACGGCACCATCTAGATCCAGCGTATCTTCATTGATCATCGACTGGACAACCACTGGCTGATTGCCGCCGATTATGATGCCTCCAACCGCTACAGAACGGGTCTTCCGACGATGAATCGTGGTATCTGTACCTAAATTACTATAAGCGGACTGAGTGGGTGCTGGAAGGGTCTGCATATACAAATAACGGTGAGGATTTGGCTGCAATTATCTCCTCTTTAGCTTGCCACAATTTGGGCATTTAGTCTGGTAACGAGAGAAACTCCTGAAAATCTGACGGCTATGTTCAGAAGCGATGGCTCTATGTAATAATAGTTACCAGATAGTCTGCTAAAATCAAAAGTGTTCTTAATAAAGTACCAAAAGTAATCGCTGCGACAATTGCGAAGTCTTTATGTGCTAATCTCAGAATACAAGCAGTGCGATTGGCTAGACTACAGCCCAATATATTATCCTCTGAACCATTTGCTTTTGTTGTTGCCTGTAACCTGCAATCATGTCTAATCAACATAGCTATTATCAGCCAAAGTTTTTGCGTGAGATGCAGTTGGGCTTGGTAGTCTATGGCGGTGTATCTCTGGCAATCTATACCTACGGTGTTTGCCAGGAATTTTACCACGCAGTTCGAGGTCGAGGCATCTATAAGTTGGTTAAGGCATTGACAGATGCAGACTTGGTGGTTGATGCTATCTCTGGAAGTTCAGCGGGTGGTATTAATGGTATTTTGTTGAGCTATGCGATCGCCAATAGCAACGATCGTGAAGTGGTAAATTTTAATGCGTTTGCCAAGATTTGGCGCAATAGCGGAGATCTACTCAAGTTACTCCAGAAGCCTAATTTATTTAAATCTCCAGTCGCAGGCTCGAGTTCTAGTAATGAAAGCTTTTATCAGAGGGGATTACTCGCAGCACTAATCGAAGGAATCGAGCACAAACTACCACGTTCATCCCAAGAATGGTTTTCGCCGACACGAGAATTAGATCTGGCGATTGCCGGAACTGATTATCTGGGGAAAATAGATCGAACACTAGCTGAAAATAAGCTAAATTTTGGATCGAAAAATCATCGAGCATTGTTTAGACTCAAGCATCGTCAAGGGCGCAAAGAACCATTCAATCCTCATTATGACGATCCAGATTTACCACGCACAGCAAATGATACATATCAAGCTTTAGTTAAACTGTGCCAGATTACGGCTGGAACTCCAGTGATTTTTCCACTAGTAGAAGTGGATTTACAAGATCGGCAAAATTTAGTCGATTGTCAGTTAGTAACTTGGGGCAAATTATCCAGGCATTATTTCCCAGATCTGCATACAGATCGGGGTGATAAATTATATTTTCTAGATGGTGGATTACTAGATAATGCGCCGTTAACTTGCCTGATGAAGGAAGTATACTATCGATTGCCCAGTCGATCGAGTCAACGAAAATTATTTTATGTCGATCCCAATCCCGATCATCTTAATGACAGGCTGCAATTAGCAGAAAAGAAACAATCTCGGATGGGGCAAATTCTCCAATCGGCAGCTTTATCAATTCCAATTCATCAGAGTATCACTAACGATCTCCGCACAATTCACGAACACAATCATAAAGTTCGTCGGTATCAAACGCTCATAGATTTAGCTGAAGTTGCTGTTGATTCTCAGCAACTATTAGCAGGTGGAGATCGGACTCAATCTCAAATTTATCTTAGGGGGAGATTGTTTGATTTCCGCGATCGCAATTTGCCCTTACTACTTCATGCAGATTTGAGATCTCAAAACAGTCAATATTCTGTCATTCTTGATAAGATCGATCGAATATTAATTAGTAAATTTACAAATGGTCAAGATCGCAGCCATCACCATAAATTACTCAACCGTTTTGAATCACAAGTAATCGATCTAGACGTTGAATATAGTATTCGCCAACACTTTTACTTAATCGATCGAATCGCTGATTTACTAACCACCGATCTCGATCCTGATACTTGTCAGCAACTTCAAGATTTGTCAAAACAACTGAGTTGTAATATTAAGTTGCTAGAGGTGATTCGTGCTAGCATCGAGCTATTACTGAATGATCGAGCTGTCAGTAATTACTTTTATTATTTAATCAATCAAGAATCAAACGATCGACGACTGCGCGCGCTATTGTATGAACTGCTATTTCGACTACATCGATTTCTACTAGATGGGACTAAACTTAATACCTTTATCCCACATAATTCGTCTGGCTCGAATCTTGAAACTATTCCAGTGTATTTTTGGCTAGATTTACCAGAATTGGCTGTAGAAAATAGTCAGGATCGCTGGTTGTCACAAGCTAGAATCTCCAGCGTGTTTGCCCAGCTCAAGCAGCGCATCGCTGATCTTCAGAACAGTACCGATCTTCATCGATTAATTTGGACAGATCGGCAATTAGAATATGATAATCATAGTAATCAGAACTTCCCAAGTATCTTAAAACAGATCGCTCTAGCTGCCGAAGTTACCATTAAGAAATCGGCAAATCAATACACCGATCAATTGTTAAAACAATGGCACACTTTTGAATTTATCGATCGAGAGCTATATCCATTTGAGTACTTGACTAGTTTAACTGAAAAAGAAATAATTAATCCGATTTGTATTAGTCCTGACAATGCTCAATTAGGAATTGGTAATGGTAAAAACTCCAAAGAAAAATTAGGAGGAGACAAGCTATATAATATTGGTGGATTTTTTAAAAAATCATGGAGATCGAACGATCTACTGTGGGGCCGTTTAGATGGATTAAATCGGATTCTAGAAGGCACTATCACCACCAAATCGGTAACTGCTTTTGCTAATTTTGTTCAGAGAGAAATGAGGCTGGCAAATTGTAGTCAATCTCAATACTTAGATTGGTTAATTACTGAATCTCTGCCGCACTTATCTGGAAATGAACGTCAGGTAATTAGTCAACATTTGGCATATTTAGCACAACCTGGATTGCGGATCGATCGTCTAGAACTTCGTAAGATTTTGGCAGATCTTGTTCTGGCTGGACAGCGTGAAATCTTAACTAGTGATGTTCACTCAGTCATCGAAGGCATGGATGAACAGCCTGGCTGGTGGCGATTGCCTGGAGATAGTCAACAGTTAACAGATCGTCGGATTTTAAACACATTGGTTTCTGACAGACCGGAAGCAATTGATGCTTTTGCGTCATCATCATTGCCAACATCCAATCCGACTATAATCGTGCGGATTATTCATCAGTCTCTTAGCAATTTAGCTGCACAAAAACAGCATTTCTTTCACAATCAATATCGAATTGGTGTTGATAAATTATGGGAAAATATGCCCTTAATCACATTAATTAATGTATGCACTAAAATTGTATTAATCCTCCGCAATCTACTTGCCGAAGCATTTAGAACGTCTGCTCGGACCCAAACAATGCGTCATCCCCTATATCACTGGCTTGACGGTAGTTTGCAATCTATCTATTGGTGGCTTCAAGGTGGCAGCATCAAACTAGGTGCAGTTCACAGACGGCCACGCATCATCCTATTCCAATTTTTGGGTGTCACTACTGCAATTGGTGGCATTGTTTTAGCCTTTTTGCTATCACCTTTATGGCTATTGTTATCCTTACCAGGTGCTGTCACCTGCTGGTTTTTACAAACTATGCGGCTGAAACGTTTAACTGCTGGTAAGAGTAGTCCATTTTTACCACAATCGAGAGAGAGTTGAAAGTAGTGATGCGCTGAGATTGTCGTTCCTTCGGATCAAGGGGTGAAAGTCGAGCGAGGACTATTTCAAATCTAGTAAACCTTGCTCTTTAAGCTTGGGACTGAAGCGAATTTCCGTTTTGACACCACGCACTTGGAGTTTCGTTAAAATAGTTTCTTCTACACGTCTAGCTACCTGCTTAAGCAGCTTGATTTGAGCTAAACCATCTAAATCTCCAAAGCTGTCTCTTTCGGCTGTTGTCATGGCATAATTGGTATCGATCGGGTCTAACCAAGTCGAGTTAGCTTCACCATTTCCACTCGGTACACGCCCATTTTCAGTAATCCAAGCTGACTGAACACTTTCCAGAAATGTCCGATTTGGTCGATCGATTGTTGTCGCTTTTACCCAATAGCAATGCTCTATTTGTCTGACTAAATGCTGCTTGAGACTTAGATAAATATCGCGTGAATAACCAACAAATTGCAAGACTTGAGACTCGTCGAAGATCGCATAAATACCAATCTGGTTTTGGAGTCTGTCAGGTAATTCTCCTGCTTCGTCAATATACGGTAAAAACTCCAAGCTATCCAAACTTGGCAGATCGCTAGTAGATGACATAATTCGTAAATTCTGGATTTAACAATCTAATTAATAATTCTTCGGAGTTGACGGCTCAAGTCATTAAAACTTAGCTTTCAACTTTCAACTTTCTGATAGATTGCACACAGCCGACTTGGTTGGAAAATCTTGGCCGCGAACATAAAATTAGGTGGTACGTTGATAATTAGATGCTCTGGCGATTGATGATATTGCTCAAATTCCGCAGGCATTCCTTTTGGTGTACCAGGACTATAGGGGACTGGTTGAAACAATATTTCAGTAAAAAGGATGGTTTGACAATTAGCCTGATCTGCGACTTGTTGAAGGAATTTTTCACCAGTCAGCAAGTCAAATAAGATCGATTGTACTTGTGAATCGAGTGTGAAACTACCATCAAAGTTTTCAATTACTTTTATTTTCATAAGCAAGTAGTTTGGTTATTTAGCGTTGCCTCGGTAGAAATCAGGTGGGCAACGCCCACCTAATAATCACTTTCAACTTTCTGTCTTGTCTCGCTCAACTGTCGGGAAACCCGACAAGCGCGAGCCGCAACTTTCAACTTTCAACTTTCAACTAAACCTTTATAATATCCTTCTCTTTGTCAGCTAATACCTGCTCTACTTTAGCTCCATACTTATCAGTTAGTTTCTGGATTTTGTCTTGCAGATCCTTAGATTCATCTTCAGATATTTCGCTGGCTTTCTCTTGTTTCTTGACATAATCGATCGCATCGCGACGAATATTCCGCACAGAGATTTTACCTTCTTCGGCGTACTTACCCGCTTGTTTGACAAATTCCTTCCGACGTTCGCCAGTTAATGGTGGAATATTTAACCGAATTGTCGAACCATCATTATTCGGAGTCAAGCCAATATCTGAAAGTGAAAGAGCTTTCTCGATCGTCCCCATACTACTCCGATCGAATGGTTGAATCGTAATTGTCGTCGAATCAGGTGTCCCGATATTTGCCAGAGATTTTAATGGTGTTGGGGTACCATAATAGTCGATTGTGACTCGATCGAGTAAACTAGCACTTGCTCGTCCAGTCCGAATCGTATTAAACGATCGTTGAACAGACTCAATTGCCTTCTGCATATGACCTTCAACATCAGCAAATTTCACAAGAACCTCCTACATAAGTACCAATTTTTTCACCCGCTACCACGCGCTGAATATTCCCCCGTTCAAATAAATTGAACACGATAATCGGAATATTATTTTCGCGACACATGGCGATTGCCGTACTATCCATCACCCGTAAATCCTGATTGAGGACGTGGCTAAAGGTGAGACTTTCAAACCGTTTTGCGTCAGGATTAATATTGGGATCTGAATCGTACACCCCATCAACTTTGGTAGCCTTGAAAATCACGTTAGCATCGATCTCGGCGGCGCGAAGTGCAGCGGCAGTATCCGTGGTAAAGAACGGATTACCAGAACCCGCTCCAAATACCACTACCCGACCTTTTTCGAGGTGACGAATGGCCCGACGACGGATATAGGGTTCAGCGACTTCCTGCATCGCGATGGCTGTTTGGACTCTAGTTTGCACTCCTTTTTGTTCCAGCGCGTCCTGGAGGGTGATAGCATTCATTACTGTGGCAATCATGCCCACATAGTCAGCCGTAGCTCGATCCATTCCCTTGGCTGAAGCTTTGACTCCACGGAAAATATTTCCGCCACCCACGACGATGGCAACTTGGACACCACTAGCGACGACTTCGGATACTTCCTGCGCGATGGCTTGAACGATTGTCGGATCGATTCCATAACCAAGATCGCCCATCAGGGCTTCCCCACTCAACTTGAGCAACACCCGTTGGTAAGTCGTCCCCATGTTTGTTTATCTTCTTAACTCAAAATTTTCTCAGATCCACAATACCAGGAAACGGCGATCGGGTGTTGATAACTCTGAACTCCGAACTCCGAACTCCGAACTCCCATCTCCCAACTCCCATCTCCCAACTCCCATCTCCCATCTCATGAACTATTACATCGCGCCTGCCTTTCTCGACAAACTAGCTGTACACATCACCAAAAATTTTCTCGATCTGCCAGGGGTGAAAGTGCCACTGATTCTAGGCGTACATGGGCGTAAAGGTGAGGGAAAAACATTTCAGTGTGAATTGGTATTCGAGCGGATGAAGGTGGAAGCAATCCACATTTCGGCGGGGGAATTGGAAAGTCCTGATGCGGGAGATTCGGCTCGATTGATTCGGTTGCGATATCGGGAAGCCGCCGAAATTATTAAAATACGCGACAGAATGGCGGTATTGGTAATTAATGATATCGATGCTGGTGCGGGCAGATTTGACCAAGGCACGCAATATACTGTGAATACACAGTTGGTGAATGCGACGCTGATGAATATTGCCGATAATCCAACCAATGTGCAGTTACCTGGTGGTTATGATGCGACTCCGTTACCGCGAATTCCAATTATTTTAACTGGGAATGATTTATCAACTCTCTACGCTCCATTGGTGCGAGATGGGCGGATGGAAAAGTTTTATTGGGTGCCAACTCGTGATGACACAATTGGGATTGTCAGTGGTGTATTTGCACCAGACAATATTTCTCACCGAGAAATTGTCGATTTAGTCGATCGATTTCCCGATCAAGCAGTTGATTTTTTTGCGGCGATGCGATCGAGAATTTATGATGAACAAATCAGAGATTTTATTCAGCAGGTAGGATTGGAAAAAGTCGCGATGGAAGTAGTAAATCCAGCAAATGGAATTAAACCTACTTTTCCTAAACCCTATTTTACTATTACTCGACTAATTGAATTCGGCAATCTTTTAGTACAGGAGCAAAAATCTGTTGCTGAAAGTAGATTAGTTGAGGAATATAATCGAGTTCGATATAGTGCGTCACCTAAATCTTTTTAGGTATTTAAAAACCACCAAATGCAAATCACCTATAGTCCTGCTTATACGATCGTTCCGACATACGAGTGTTTCAATCATTGTAGTTACTGCAACTTTCGAGTAAATCCTGGAGCTGATAAATGGATGACAATCGATCGAGCAACCGAGATTCTCACCGATCTTCAGGATACAGGTATCTGTGAAATCTTGATTTTAAGTGGTGAAGTGCATCCCCACTCTTCACGCCGACAAGCTTGGATTGATCGCATCTATGATCTCTGCAATCTAGCTCTCAATTTAGGCTTTTTACCGCATACTAATGCAGGCCCTTTAAGCTTGATCGAAATGGAGAAATTAGCACAGGTTAATGTCTCAATGGGCTTAATGTTGGAATCACTAGATCCAGCTTTACTTGAAGGAGTTCATCGTCACGCACCGAGTAAATTACCAGCAATCAGACTCGAACAACTCAATTGGGCTGGCGAATTAAAGATTCCGTTCACCACGGGGTTATTATTAGGCATTGGTGAATCAGAAACAGACTGGGAAGAGAGTTTGAGATCGATCGCAAATATTCAGATTAAATGGGGACATATTCAGGAAGTAATTCTCCAACCATATAGTCCAGGTAGTCAGGAAAGTTTTGCTGGATTAGGTTTTGATATCACTAAATTACCTGAAGTGATTCAGTTAGCCAGACAGATATTACCTACCGATATTACGATCCAAATTCCACCAAACTTAATCCCAAATTCCGACTTATTATTAGCCTGTCTCACTGCGGGTGCTAGAGATTTAGGTGGCATAGTTCCCAAAGATGAAGTAAATCCCGACTATCACCATTTGCAGTTATCAGAATTGACAGCATTACTAGCTAATTCTGGCTGGGATTTATGTCCTAGATTACCAGTTTATCCCGATCAAGAGCATTATCTATCCAAATCTCTCTTGGAGAGGCTTCACAAACATAAGAGCAGTAATCAGCGTAGATCTGAGGGTACCCACGGGTTATGGTAGTAGGAATACATCCGCATTGGTGCAAGATCTGAGCCTCTGCACCAGGAGAAGTGTCAACTTTCAACTAATTCAATATTCATCATCAATACGTTTACTGGTTGAGATAAAAGCATCGCGACGTAAACAAGGATAGTCACTCAACCAGAGATTGAGATCTGGTAAATAAACATCAGATACCTTCGCAAATGAACTGAGATCGGGACGATAAGACATGACAATCATTTCGACCATTTGTCCGCGTGAAATACTTTTATAAGCTTTTTTCAAAGGTACAGAAATCTCAGTGCTAAATCCTGTCTCATCGCCCAATTCGAGATTCAATCTTGTTTCGATATCTTCAATGACGACTAGATTCCCTTTCTTATCGACAGTTTCTATTTCTCTGACTAGATTATCAGTAACATAGAGATCCAAAACTTCACCTCGCCAAAATCCACTATAGGGAAATTGTCGGGCTTGCCAGTTCCGCCGACTCGCCAACAGAATCGGCTCCCACCACCAATATAAACCGCCAATTACCATTGGCACAGGAGCTTGCCACTCGACATCATCAGGCGAGAAAACACGTAATAAAGTATAAACTAAGGTAATTGCGGCGATCGAAATAATCATCCGACGCAAAAAGTCAGACCATTTCCCCCAACAGTATTTATACTGCGCTCCCATCGCCAAGATCGGAATTAATTCTTCAAATTTGGAACGGGTAATCGGCACCAGCATAGTTATTGATGATTGTTTATTAGTTGTGATCGATCGGCGCAATTAGAACTATGAGTTAGAGAATTTTTTCTAATCCATATACTAATGATTTTAGCCCCAAAATCTTGCGAATGGCGAGCAGGACTCCGGGCATATAACAAGAGCGGTTGGTGGTGTCGTGACGCAGTAGATAAATCTCACCTGGGGCACCAAAGATAATTTCTTGATGGGCGATGTAGCCAGGGAGTCGGATGCTATGAATGCGAATGTTTTCATCGGCGATACAACCTCTCGCCCCAGCAATCTTTTCTGATTCGGTGACACTGGGAGGATTAAAAGTTTTGCCGAGTTCGCCTAATAATTGAGCGGTTTGGATGGCGGTACCGCTGGGTGCATCGGCTTTTTGATTGTGGTGGAGTTCGATGATTTCCACATGTTCAAAAAATTTGGCAGCTTGAATCGCTGCTTGCTGCATTAAGATCACCCCGATCGAGAAGTTGGGTATGATCAGACAGCCAGTACTCGCTTTGTCGGCAAATTCGGCTAGTTGCTGAATCTGGGTGGTACTCAATCCAGTTGTACCGACAACTGGGTGCACACCATAAGCGATCGCCGATCGGACATTTTCATAGATACTATCAGGATGGGTAAAATCGACCATTACGGCGGGTTGTTTCTCCTGGGATGCCATCGCCAGGATCGCCTGAAGATCGTTCATTACAGGTACTTCTAAAGCTCCACAGCCAGCGATTTCACCGATATCTTCGCCCTGAAGCTTGGGATTGCGATCGATCGCGCCCAGTAGTACCATATCAGGGGCACTAGCCACTGCTTTAATCACTTCTAGCCCCATTTTTCCAGCCGCACCATTGACGACGACAGGGATTGGCGATTGAGTACTCATTGTTAGTGTTTTCCTTGGCTAATAACTCCACTAGTTATTATGACATCGAAAGACTTGTTCAACTGCCCTCAAAATTAAGGGTAGATACTGTCTTGAGAGTCAAGACAGTATCTACATTGTTTATGGACCAGTTCCAGTCGGTAAATCAGCAGATAGAGAAATCGGTGCTTGCAACGATCCGCAGTGTTTGCAGTGCGCTAGGTGCTTGTAAGTCGGCTGATGACAACTTTGACACTCAAT
>JANYIT010000063.1 GCA_025358725.1 Chamaesiphon sp. GL140_3_metabinner_129_sub | reverse complement strand
CCGATCGGTGCCTATCGGACGATCCAACAAGAGTTAACCGCATATAGTGATACTTTAGTTACTCGACCCCAAATTCTCGCGCTGAGCAAGATTGATGCGGTAGATGAAGAAGAAATCGCCGAGATTGCTGAAGCTCTTGCTGCGGTAGCCAAACAGCCAGTTTTTCTGATTTCGTCTGCAACTCGGACTGGATTAGACCCACTGCTGCAACAAGTTTGGCAGCAACTAGACATCTTAGAAGCGCAACGGAATGCTGAAAAACTAGCTCTGGAACGGGCTGCATTTCCCGTGCTGCAATAAAAAACAAAGAAGGGGCAATCCATGAATTGCCCCTTCTCTAGGTATGATAATTTTAGAACGGACAGGGAGGGATTCGAACCCTCGATGAGGTCACCCCCATAACACATTAGCAGTGTGCCGCTTTCGGCCACTCAGCCACCTATCCATCTGACAGTTATTCAGTCATACCCTGTAAATATATCATGTTGCTTAGATTTTTACAAGATATTGCCAATTGACTATGACAACTATCCCTGTAGCTCTTACTCAAGTCTCCGCACACCCAGACGATCGATTCTCGATCGGCTTTGCACCTTTATCGCTAGATGAAGTCTATCAACTAGCTGATGCGCCAGGGAATGGCGCAGTGGTCATCATGAGCGGTACAGTTCGCGATCGCACTGACGGACAAGCTGTAGACTATTTGGAATACCAAGCCTATGAGCCGATGGCGATGCGAGTATTTGCCGCAATTGGACAAGAGATTCGCACTCAGTGGCCAGACGCTAATCGTGTCATCATTTACCATCGAGTCGGCAAGTTAAAGATCGGCGAAATTAGTGTGTTGGTGGCTGTCGGTTGTCCCCACCGGAGCGAGGCTTTTGCTGCTTGTAAGTATGCGATCGATACACTCAAACATCAAGCACCAATTTGGAAAAAAGAGTGGTTCAGCGCGATGAATGGGGATCAATTTTCCAAGGAAAAGGCAACTTCAACTGGCAGTTGGGTCAGTATTGGAGCTTGTGAACAGTTGAATGATCTTCATTAAACTTTGCTGGAAGGTGAGGGGAATGAAGGTAAATTTTTCCGCAACCAATCAGTTGAAGTGGGAGATTCATCAATTTTTTGAGATCTTTGGCTGACAAGCTCTTGCAAAAAATCTTCCGAACGCTCTGTTGGTTGACTGCCAACTTGCTGATGGGAAGTTGCTGTAAATCCTTGCGCAAATAAAGTCTCAAAGAATTTTGCCGCACGCCAAGCATCAAAGTAGAGGTAAGCAAATATCACCGTAAATAATAGTGCGGCAATCGCTACAGTTGTCAAATATTGGTAATTTTTGCTATCTGCCAAGATGTTGTCAACAACAGAGGGCATCAGAATAAGTAGTCCTCCCAACCAAGTCAGTAACAATGCAAATGTAGCATTATGCAATCCAATCGCCAGCGAAATTTGATAGCCATGATGTAAACCATTGATCTTTCCCTCGATCGTTGGTAACAAACAAACAGGTACGCGCAGGTATTTGTGACCAATTATTCGGTGAGCCACAAATTTGAAGCTACGAATCTGTCCAGAATAATGTTGATGTTTTGGGGTGCTATTGGTAGTGGGTGATGATGGGAAGCTGGAATTGCTCAGGGGTGTGGCTGCACCAACGTAAATTGCACTTTCCAATCGATCTGCGATTTGCAGAAAATTAAGTGTAGTTAAAATCACACGCCGATTAAAGGGAATTCTAATCATTGCTTTATGTAGATTGTGTGAAGATGTGATTGAAATATCAAAAGTACTAATCGATCGATAGTGCAGAGCCAAGTTGTGTTCAGTTTATAGCCTCAGACAAGATATCTGCTACCCTCTACGATACTAATTGAGCAAAAATACTGAATATTCGATCGCCGAGATGAATTCAGACAAATGGTATAGAAATCAATCATTCTGGACTGAATCGTATCAACAAAAACGATTTAGAATAAGTCTTGGTGGCAGATCCAATAATTTCGGAGAACCCAATGATTCGACGCTGGCAACGACTGGGGATGCTCGTACCACTACTGCTGTATTTAAGTGGTTGTCGTACTGCCAATCGAGATCGCCAAGACATCCTTCGAGTCTGGGCACATTCTGGTCAAGCTGCCGAGCGTCAAGTTTTGGAGCAACAGGTTCAGCGGTTCAATCATGCTCAGCGCACCACCACCGTTCGAGTGACGTTTGTGCCGGAAGGTACTTACAATGCCCAAGTTCAAGCAGCAGCCTTATCCAAAGATTTGCCCGATGTGCTGGAGTTTGATGGGCCATTTGTTTACAATTATGTCTGGCAAAAAAATCTGATCTCGATCGATCAACTGATTTCAGAGTCAGTCAAGCAAGATTTATTGCCTTCGATTCTCCAGCAAGGCACCTATCAAGGACATTTATATTCTGTGGGTACCTTTGATTCCGGGCTGGGGCTATACGGTCGCCGTAGTCAGCTCCAAGCAGCAGGGATTAGAATTCCGACTGGGAATCAAGATGCTTGGACTGTTGCCGAGTTTAATCAGGTGCTGGCAACTTTGGCACAGCGAGATCCAGATCGACAAGTGCTCGATCTCAAGCTAAATTATCGCGGCGAGTGGGCAACCTACGGATTTTCGCCAATTATCCAGTCGGCGGGAGGGGATCTGATTCAGCGCGACAATTATCGAACGGCTAATGGTAGTCTCAATAGTCCGGCTGTAGTTACGGCAATGCAGTCAGTCCAAAATTGGATCGAAAAGGGCTATGTAGATCCCAACATTGATGATGCTGCTTTTACTGGCGATCGAGTCGCGCTGTCTTGGGTCGGACATTGGGCTTATAAAGACTACGCCAAAGCCGTTGGCAAAGATTTGGTAGTGCTGCCATTACCCAACTTTGGCACAGGTTCAAAGACCGCCCAAGGCTCTTGGAATTGGGGAATTACGACCAATTGCCCCAGTCAGAAATGTCAAAAATCGGCAATGAGTTTCCTCGAATTTTTACTTCAACCACAGGAAGTATTAGCAATGGCGAATGTCAATGGAGCTGTACCTGGCACCAAACGGGCAATCGCCCAATCTCCGCTTTATGCGCCAAACGGCCCATTACACCTATTTGCAGCACAACTGCTAGCTGGGCATACAGTGCCACGTCCACAAACTCCAGCTTACCCCGTCATCACCTCGGCTTTTCAAGAGGCATTTGCCAATATTCGCAATGGTTTATCAGTTAAAACTGCGTTAGATAAAGCAGCAACCACAATTAATGTAGATCTGCAAGATAACCAAAATTATCCCAATCTCAACTCAGGGAGAAATAAATGATCGAGACTTCGCCAAATTATCAATCTGCCAAAGTAGCAAGGAAATCTTCTGATGATCGCCAGACAGCTTGGGTGATGGCTGCTCCGGCATTAGTTGGACTACTGCTCTTTGTCGCGCTGCCCTTTTTGTTAGCGGTAATGATCTCTTTCACCAACCTGCGGCTCGGATCGCCGTTGCCGCTTCAGTTTGTGGGATTAGAACAGTATCGCCGAGTTTGGCTAGATCCGAGCTTTCGTCAGGCTTTACTCAATAATGGTTTATTCGCGCTGGTGATGGTGCCCGTTCAGACTGCACTAGCGATGGGATTGGCGATCTTGTTAAATCGATCGATCCCAGGGATGGCGATCTTTCGCACGATCTTCTTTATGCCTGTAGTTTTTCCGATGGCTCTGGTATCAGTAATCTGGACGATCATCTATGCTCCGAGTGCCAATGGCATGATGAATGCGGTGTTGGCATCGATTACTTTTGGTCTATGGGAGCCACGGGACTTTTTAAATGACCCAGCACTTGCCCTACCTGCCATGATGTTGTTGTCCTTGTGGCAGGGTGTCGGGTTTCAGATGGTAATTATTCTCGCTGGACTACAGGCGATTCCAACTAGTTTATATGAGGCGGCGGCGATCGATGGTAGCAATCAGTGGAATCAGTTTCGATATATTACAGTGCCGCAACTGCGGAATACGCTGATCTTTGTGATGCTGGTGACATCGATTCTATCGTTTCGCCTGTTCGATCAGGTCAAAATCATGACCCAGGGCGGCCCCAATGGTGCGACGACGACAGTAATGTATGAAGCAGTCAAGGCATCATTCGAGCAACAAAAGATGGCCAAAGGTGCCGCGATGACTGTCATATTTTTCGCGATCGTGCTGGTAATTACGACGTTCCAACGGATTCTGGTGACAGCAGACAGTGTGATCGATTAAGCTCTAATTCGCAATCCGGAACCCGGAACCCACACCCAGCCCCTCCGAGGAGGGGAGTAATATGGAAAATACAACTTTAAACCGCCAAGATTTACACCATCATTCACCTCAATGGATGGGCATATTCGGTAGTTATATTTTATTAATTGCACTGGCATTAATATTTGTGGCACCGATCATCTTTATGTTCGTTGCTAGTCTCAAACCTGATGAATTAGTACTATCGCAAGCGGGCACTCTTCAAGGATTTATCCCCACACCAGCCTCTGGTCAAAATTATCAAGATGTGTTGACTAGAGTCGATTTTGGGCTGTTTTTTCTGAACTCGGTATTGATTACCAGTGCTGTAGTAATTGCGGGACTACTAGTTAATTCGTTGGCTGGTTATGCCTTGGCGCGGTTGCGGTGGAGGGGACGCACCACATTGTTATTAGTGGTGTTAGCTTTGATGATTATTCCCTTTGAAGCGATCGCAGTGCCGTTATTTTTCCAGATTACCATTTTGGGTTGGCGCAACACTTATCTGGCGCAAATTCTGCCGTTTATTGCTAATGCGTTCTCAATTTATTTGTTTTACACCTTCTTCATCGGTTTACCAAAAGAACTCGAAGAAGCGGCACGAATTGATGGAGCGAGTATTATCCGTACTTTCTGGGAAATTATCGTGCCGATTTCCCAGCCAGTATTTGCAACTGTGGCAATTCTGACATTTTTGACTCAGTGGGGATCTTTTTTGTGGCCGTTGATGGTGACTATTGACGATCGAGTTCGACCTTTGCCAGTGGCGATCTCTTCTTTTCAAACGCTACCACCGATTCAGTGGGGAGATCTAATGAGCTTTGGGGTGATGATGGTTGCACCGATTCTGATTATATTTTTACTATTCCAGAGATGGTTTGTCGAAGGTGTAGCCTCAACTGGAACCAAGGGTTAGAACGCACTAAGGAGTGAATTATGGCAACAGTAAAATTCGATCGAGTATTCAAGGTTTACGCCAATGGTCAGACGGCGATTAAAGACCTATCGCTAGAAATTGCCGACGGTGAATTTCTAGTGTTTGTCGGGCCGTCTGGTTGTGGCAAATCAACCGCATTGCGGATGCTAGCTGGGTTAGAAGATATTTCAGCGGGGAAAATCCTGATTGACGATCGAGTCGTAAATGACCAAACACCCCAACAGCGCAACATTGCAATGGTGTTTCAGAACTACGCACTTTATCCGCACATGACGGTGCGCCAAAATTTAGAATTTCCGCTGCGGATGATCAAACTATCCAAAAAACAGATAGACGTGCTGGTGCGAGAAGCTGCTGATAAACTCGGTTTGGTAGAATTGCTCGATCGTAAGCCCAAACAACTGTCTGGGGGGCAGCGACAGCGCGTAGCAATGGGACGGGCGATCGTCCGCGATCCGGCAGTATTTCTGATGGATGAACCGCTTTCCAATCTGGATGCCAAGATGCGATCGCAAATTCGGCTGGAGATTACGACCCTTCAACAGCGGATGCAAACGACTACTGTCTATGTGACTCACGACCAAGTTGAAGCGATGACAATGGGCGATCGCGTGGCGGTAATGCGATCGGGTAAACTACAACAGGTCAGCTCTCCTCAAGACCTCTACGACTATCCAGCGAACATTTTTGTGGCTGGGTTTATCGGTTCACCAGCGATGAATATCTTTCGGACGCGATTGAGCAAGGATGAGAGCGGCACTTTTTTTATCGATTTTGGCGAAAAAAATCTGGTGATCGAATCTGCCACAAGCCAACGATATCAACAGTTAGAACGATATCTCGGTCTGGTCATCTTAGCGGGTTTCCGGCCAGAAGCTTTTACCGTTGCGGCAGCTCAGACAGATAATTCCATTACCGTTGAGGTGAAAACTGTTGAAGCACTGGGTCATGAAATGATTATTTAGGGCTTGCTGAATTAGTCCATGGTGTTGCTCTAAAGGCTGAAATCCTTGCTAAAGGATGGTTCTGTTGCAAAGATTTTCGCTCGATCGAGGGATTCAAGCGATCGAGTACAAGGGTTTTGAGCCTTTAAGCATC
>JANYIT010000062.1 GCA_025358725.1 Chamaesiphon sp. GL140_3_metabinner_129_sub | reverse complement strand
TTGTCTGTACATGTTTAGCCCTCTTTGTGACAGGGTTTTAACCGATTTTAGCTGATTCCCTTGGATCTGAGCAGCATATTTCATCGCTGTAACTGTTGCTCACTCTATATTTTAGCTTTTATTCAGCAAGCCCTATTTAGTTGATTTGGGATATAAAATTCTCGATCCAATGAATCCAAATAAACCAATCGATTGGCAACATCCACCAGATGATTCATTAGCTATTTATGAGGATCAGCTCGATCGACTATCTTAAAACCCATCGATTGCTAAATCCACAATCTTAATTTTTTGATCACTTGATCAGTTGATAAAGCCAGCTTTCCATGATGTCGCCCCATGCCGATTGAGAGAACACAGTTTCGGCGGCATGGCGACAGTCGGATCGATCGATCTCATCTAATCGATCGATCGCCGCCACCAAGCCGTCTACACTATCTGGTTCGACCAAAAACCCCGTTTTACCATCTGTAATGATTTCAGCAGGGCCACCACGCCGATAAGCGATGACTGGGACACCACAAGCGAAAGCTTCAATTGCCACATTGCCAAAGGCTTCCACCCAGCGCGGAGTCATCAACATCCCTCTACAGGTACGGAGGGATTTTTGCAATTCATGGGTAGGCAAAAAGCCTAGATATTCAATTGGGGCGTGAGGATAATCCTGTTGGATTTGCGCCCAATAATCTGGATCTTGAATTTTGCCCATAATCTTTAACTTGATCCCAGTCCGCTCTGCAGCCGCGACAGCATCTTCGAGAGCCTTTTCAGGGGAAATCCGCCCCAACCAAGCCAAAGCATCTTCTGGAGTCTCACAGTACTCATACACAGCCGGATCGACACCACTGCCGCCCACAACGCAACACAAATCGGCAAAGCTAAATGTTTTAGCTTGGGTGCGCGTACACACGCCGATCGTACCAGGAAAATCGATCGCGACTCGCTCAATTGCCAGATCGATCGCCGCTATTTGCGATCCCATACTAACAAAATGCGCGATCGGGAGATTGAAAAATGGAGTCAGATAAAATGGCAGCCAATCGAAGGCAGTATTAAAAATAATGTCATAATTGTGCTGAATTTCTCTCGCCTTTGCCCACATATTTGCCAGCACCGGATTTCCAGGCATCACAATCGATGCAGCTAGTTCTTGGGTTTGAGCGGTAAGTTGGAGTTTTCCAGGGATTTGGACGATCGATAAATCGCCTAATTCAGAACCCGCAGGGGCGATAATATCGATTATATGTCCTCGCGATCGCAGTTCTCGTGCTAGATTCGCGATCGTCAGCTCTACACCACCGCCTAATCCAGAACCTAAGGCACCAACTGGAGTAGAGAGGATTAGAACTTTGAGCTTGGGTTGGAAAAATGAGCTATTCAAAAGGATGAAATTGTCGATCGATTAATGCTGTTAATCTTACCGCAGTCTGTAGGGATGGGTTGATGCTAATCAGCACTTTTGTACTAGAGATCTCTTTCAAAACCCACCCTAACCAATCAACTAATTAAAAAATACTGTACCTAATTTCTGAGATACCGCAGACGATGTTTAAAGGCTTGTTTGGTCTCAGAATCAAGTAAACTCCAGATACCTAATGTACCAGAGAAGAAGAAAACAATACTAGATACATATAGAATTGAGATTGATAAAGCCGACCACCATGCCCAATTCTTAAACTGACGTAGATGAAAAATCAAGACTTCTAACAACATGCCAACACCAAAGATCCACACTCCCACCCATAGACTATTTAGGATAGGTTGCCAATCAGTTGTCGCTAATATTCCTTGAGGTGCCGCAGTTAAAATTTCGTAGGGATTGCGAAGAATTAGAATCAAGAAAATATACAGATAAATTACGAAACTCACATTCCATCGCAAGCGTTTGAGCCAATTCCAATAAACAATAATACCAATGACACCAGTAATGGCGATCGTATCAAACCAGAAATGTAGAGTCGGATGAGGAGAGTTAATACTACCACTATTGAACACAAACATTAAGATCAGCATACTAATAGGTACAGAGCGTAAACTCCAAATTGTGACCATTAGAGATGTAGGTGTTGACATATTTGTGAGAAGCATCAATCTAAATAATTATTTTAATAATAAAGTCTGATTTAGACTAAATTGAAATTCATGATTTAATCGAGTTGTAATGATGTATTTTATTTAGAGGTTACATCAACGTATAGAATGCTGACAACAATTATCAGTATTTTTAACGACAAAAAACCGACAAAACTTAAATTATATTTACCTATCTGCTATCATAACAAACGCCGCTCAGATGCAATCCGCCAAAGTACTGACACCACAATTGACGATCGATAGTCAGCTCAAACCGGACAAGGTTTGCTAAAGTGAGAAGTGCAGACTGCAAGGGTTAAGGAACGCAAGATAATGGCAGGCAAACTTTTACTAGTAGATGACGAACCAGGATTGCGGGAAGCTGTCCAAGCTTATCTCGAAGATAGCGGGTATCTCGTCCAAGTGGCAAGTAGTGCCAAGGATGCCTGGGAATTGCTCCAACAACAGTTACCCGATTTAGTGATTTCCGATGTGATGATGCCGCAGGTAGATGGCTATCAGTTTCTCAAACAAATGCGGGAAGATCCTCGATTTAAGGCGACACCTGTGATTTTTTTGACAGCCAGAGGGATGAAAGCAGATCGAATTTCTGGCTATCAAGCTGGTTGCGATGCTTATTTATCGAAACCTTTCGATCCCGACGAGCTAATTGCGATCGTTCAAAATCTGCTCGAACGGCGGACTGTAGCGGTAGCAGCCTCTCAAAATCCCGAAATGGAAGGTATTGCAAAACAAATCGCCGCCGAACTACGCGGGATGCTCAACCCTACTAGTGGGATTGTCAAAACGCCACCCCCAATTCGGATCGATCTTACTCCTCGCGAACAAAGTGTGCTGGATTTAGTCGCGGCTGGACTGATGAACAAGGAGATTGCCAAGCAGCTTGAGACTAGTGTGCGAAATGTCGAGAAGTATGTCAGTCGTTTATTTGGGAAAACAGGCACTAATAGCCGTACTGAGCTGGTACGTTATGCACTAGAACATGGCTTAACTAACTAATCTCGATCTACTTAGGGCTTGCTGAATTAGTCCATGGTGTTGCTCTAAAGGCTGAAATCCTTGCTAAAGGATGGTTCTGTTGCAAAGATTTTCGCTCGATCGAGGGATTCAAGCGATCGAGTACAAGGGTTTTGAGCCTTTAAGCATC